>JAGSGK010000027.1 GCA_023955215.1 Paracoccaceae bacterium | reverse complement strand
GCGCCACGCCTTTGAAGACCACAGCGCGATGATGGATGGGATCAACCCAAACAGGTTACGCCACGCAGATAATTCCGCGGCGGAATAACTATCAGACAGATGTTTGATGATCAGCCCCATCGCATCAAAAAGTGTCAAAGCCACGAGGCTTAGAATGATGGCGAGACCTGTTCTATCTGTGGGGCGCATGAGGGTCCAAACCTTGGTTCACTCCACCCTAGCTGGATTGATCAAAAAGGTATGCCTGAAAACGACAGTCTTAACTGTCAGGATCCACCTTACCACGCATGTTCTTGACCTCGCCTCTAACCTTCTTGGCTTTGATCCTGCGGTTCTTTGATCCCAGTGTGGGACGGGTTGCGATGCGCCGCTTTGGAGCAACCAGTGCCTTACGAATAAGGTCCGCGAGGCGCTGGCGGACTAGCTCGCGATTGCGCGCCTGACTGCGGGTTTCGTCACATTGCAGGATCAATGCACCGTCCAGTGTCCAACGCCGTCCGGCCAACCGTTTAAGGCGGATTTTTACAGGGACGGTAAGGGACGGGCTGCGCTCTGCTTCAAAGCGCAATTCCACTGCACTAGAGACTTTATTGACGTTCTGACCACCTGGGCCAGACGCGCGCATAAAGCTTTCTGATAGCTCCCAATCGAGCAGGGTTATGTCATCATTGATGCGGACCATAGTGCCCCTATACAACGCAATGCACCCACAAAAAAGGGCCGCCCTAAATGGGGCGACCCTTTCGAAATTTTAGGAGGGATCCTGGTTAGATCGGATCGATCCACTTTGGCGGTTCTTACCGTCAAGGGTTGCCTTAACGGGCGACCTCCAAAGCTGTTCCAAAACCACTCTCCAATATCTTTCTAGACACTAGATCACCTCCTTTACATTTGTTGAACTCACTTGAATCTTTGCACAGGTTTTGAAAATCACAAAGAGGTTTTTTATAAAAAATTTGTGACACAATCTGTGGGGTTAATCGACCTCACGGTTATCCATGTGAGGCGCAATGTGCAGAACGGGCTGTAATCTGTACAGTTTACGACCGCCAGAACGCCCCAAATATTGCAGATTTCAAAGAGCTGCACAGTTTGCACCAAGTTCTGTACAGTTCGAAGCGACCACAGTGATTAACTATGCGTTCATGATTGCCCGCCATTAACCTTTGAAACAGACGATTAACTTTTCTTTAATATCCAAACAAAAATGCACGAGGCATAGACCCCGTGCATTTCTAAACTTCAGCGGTTGCGTCGTTTTTGTTATGCGTCGCTCAACCGTGCTGTGATCATCCGAAACGGAACCAAAGCGATCAAGGCCAAGGTCAGTTTGACCAACCAGTCCGCGAAGGCCAATGTAACCCAAAGTGGAGCCATCGCACCAACGTTCATGAATGGCACAGCTTCCCACGCCCAAGAGATCGCAGCATCAGCATCCGCGCCAAAGATCGCAACAGTCGCTGAGAATGCGATCGTAAAGAACAACGCAGTATCAAGTGCGGATCCCACAAGCGTAGAGATCAGCGGCGCGCGCCACCATGTGCCACTGCGAAAGCGGTTGAAGATGCCAACGTCTGTCAGCTGTGCGATCAAGAACGCGGTGCCTGATCCAATCGCCACGCGTAGTGGAACGGCAGGACCGTATTCCAACATGATTTGGCTGCCGATGAGCGAGCAAATGATGCCCATGATGAAGCCTGCGAAAACAACGCGGCGCGCGGCAGAAACGCCATAGACGCGGTTCATCACGTCAGTGACAAGGAAGGCGAGCGGATAGGTGAACGCACCCCATGTGAGCAGCCCATCAAGGATTAGGAATTGCACAAGGATGTTGGAGGCCACAACGATGGCGGCCATTGCGAGAATACCTGGTAGGTGCCCACGTGTGAGTGATAGATTTTTCATAAATTTTGATCCGTTTTACAAGGTAGCGGAGAACTCGGCCTGCACCATGCAGACGGGCGCTGCCTAAACAGTGTCAGGCCTTCGTGCAAGTCATTCGTGTAAAACGTACTCAACAACTTCACTGCGCAGGACAGGTAGGAAGTTATCATCAGATATCATAGTCACTCGTGTTGCACCCTTCGGGTCCACCCAAACGCTGATGCCCTCAAGATTGTCATGGGACAATTGACCCGTCGTGAGGAGGATCTCCTCGGTCAAATCATCTTGGGACAGATCAAAGCGCCTGACACGGGTGCGGAAACCCAGCGGACTGGCAGAGCGTTCAAGAAGGTAAAACAAATTGTTGGGCCCAAAGTCTGCGCCAACAGCCATGAAAAATCCACGGCTTGGAATGTGCGCTACGACCTGCCATGCGCCCTTTCTGAACGCATAAAGCTGAAACCCTTTGACGCGGTGGGATGCAACTTCGGGAAGTGTGTACAATGTACCATTGGCATCGATTGCCAGCGCCTCAAGCTGTCTGTTGAACGTCATCTTGGCGATATCTGGGTGGCCTGCAAGTTCTTTGATTTCACCCACGTCATTGATCGAAATGACGTGTGCAGGTGCCTCAAATGAAAAGAAATATGGGCCATTACCACTGTAGGCAATTCCCTCGATATCTCCATCAACTTTGGACAGTGTGGGCCACGGCACCAACGTGCCCGCGCTTAGCACACCATCATCACGTTCCAGCGCAATCGCCAACAGCTCACCGCGATCCGACAACGTGATTCCAGATTGGCCATCCGCTTTCAAATCGAGCCCCGACAAACCACCAGACCCCATAACCGAGAATTTAACAGAGAAGACCAAGTGTGGTTCAGCGACGGATGCCCCTGCCCAAAAGATGCCTGCGCAAATCAGCGCGAGCGTAAGACGTTTGTACATTGCTGAGGCAAATCTGCGACTTTGTATTCGCGACGAGGTTTCGGTTTGGGTGCATTCGGGTCGCGCGGTTTTGGCGCTGGTGGGTTCAGGATATCATCCACCCACTTTTGTGCATCCGCACAACCATTTCCTGCCGGTGGCGGGTTCTGACTTTTGCATCCGCGTGCGCCCTTCGGACAGGCAAGGCGAATGTGGAAATGATAATGATGGCCATACCACGGGCGCACTTTGCGCAGCCACGCTTTGTTGCCTTTTTCATCTGCGCACATTTTAACTTTGGCACCAGGGAAAACAAAAACCCGTTCTGTGCGTTTGTCTTTGGCTGCGGCCTTGATGATCTCGTGGTGGGCACGGGTCCAACTGCCGTTGGTGAAAGCCCCTTTTGAGCGACGCGTGGAGATCGATGAAATCGCTTCGCGCTCTTTTGCGGAAAGGTTCAGATTCTTGGCAGGCAGCATCCAAATGTCTGCGTCTAAACCACTTTGATGGCTGCGGTGTCCCGTCAGCATTGGGCCGCCACGTGGTTGGCTCATGTCACCTACATACAGACCGTTCCAGCCCGGTTGGCGGGCCGCAACGCGCGACAGCTTCTTAACCATGTCCACCATTTCAGGGTGAGCCCAGTTGCGATTGCGCGACAGGCGCATGGCTTGCCATGTGGCACCGGTTTCCGGCAACTCTTCGCCGCCAGCAAGACACCCTTTTGCATAACCACCATGAACTGCGGGGGCTTGGGTCGATGCGAATGCCACACCACCAAAAGCGGCCTTAGCAAGACCTTTGACTTTTGCAGCTTTGGGTTCAACAACTTGGGTACCATCAATATTGGTATCAGATGATCCCGAGCACGCGATCAACATGAGTGTTACCCCGATGATCGAAACATTGCGTAATCTACTCACTTGTTACTTTTTCCGTCTCCTTTCACCCAAATTAGAAGAATGAGACCGAAAAGGAACAAACCAATAACCGGTGAAATACCAATACGCGCGCTTCCGCTGATTTGGGTTACAATCCCGATCAACAAAGGTGCTAAAAATGCGGTTGCCCGCCCTGACAGGCCATATAGCCCAAAATATTCTGTGGATGCCTCTGGATCGCAATGACGTACCATGAGCGAACGGCTGGTGGATTGTAAAACCCCACCCATGCCACCGATGAACACACCACATATCATAAATATGTTATCTGGAAGTCCCGTTCCTTCGGCCAAAGAAACGCCAAAGAATGTGCTAGGGGACAGGTTAATGATGACAAAGCTGACAGCGATCAGCGCGAGGATTGAAAAGGTGATAACTGGTTTTGGTCCAAATCTACGATCTGCAAATCCGCCAATATAGCTGAACAAGGCCGCGCCCAATGCCGCGATAACGCCAAAGGCACCAATCTGGCTAACTTCCCAATTCAGGACCAACGCCGCGTAAACACCGCCAAAAGTATAAAGCCCGTTCAAGCCATCACGGTACAGCATTGAGGACACAAGATAGGTCGCCAAGCTTGGCTTGTTCCGCAGCCCTTTGATCGAGATCATAACACTGTTCAACGCTTGGGGCACGCTAGCGCGTTTGGCGGTGGATGGTTTTTCACGCACCCACATAAAATAGGGGATCATGAAGACTGCAAACCAAAGTGCGGTCACAATGCCTGTCGCACGGGTGCCTTCGCGTTGTTCCGGATCAAGACCAAAGATTGGTTCCAACCCAATGATCGTCAGGTCGTTCCCTTGTTCCACGATCAACGCCAAAACAAGGATCAGCGAAACCACACCACCAAGATACCCAAAGGCAAATCCAGAGCCTGAAATCTTACCGATTTCTTCTTTAGTGCCCAGCGCAGGCAGTTGCGCGTTCACAAAGATGAGCGCGTATTCTGCACCGATGAACCCCATCCCGAAGGATGCAAGCATCCAGTACAGATTGCTGGCCGCAGGATCAGTGAACCACAAAAGACCCGATCCAACGACATACATGATGCTAAAGCCCACAATCCACGGCATGCGACGCCCTGTGCTGTCAGCCATCGCGCCAAAAACGGGGGCGGTTAGGGCGATGATGATCCCAAACAGCGCTGTGCTCCACGCCCAAAGGGCTTGGGCTTTGGCGTCTGCCAGCTCTTCGTTTAAACCAAGGTTTAGGAAATAGACGGCGGCGATCGACGCGAAAAAGGGGCCAAAAATAAAGGTGTTTAGGACAGTATGATAAGGCTGACTGGCCCAATCAAAAAAGTACCAACCCCAGATCCGCTTTTTCAGTGATACGTCCGCCATGCCCCAGATCCCTTATTAGGTGTTGAAACGTTTATGGACGGGGCAATAGCGCGGACGCAAGGAAAGGTTTCAGGTAACTTCTGACATTGGCGGCCAAGGGCGTTTGTCTTCGGCTGCGGTCCACGCTTGCATCCATTCGGGCATGGGTGGACTAATAGGGTTGTGGCCCAGCGCCTCAGCCACGCGGACGGGTGAAATAGCGCGGCGTCTTTCGGTTACGGCTGCGCGGTAAACGATGTGGTTGGCGCACTCACCGTTTAATTTCCACATCGACTGCTCGATATAGATAAACCGTTCATCCCAACACACTGCACGGCTGCGCATGGTGAAACGTTCAAACGCGGTCAAACGGCGGCGATAACGCACCATGGCCCCTGCCATCGCCAGTCCCCATTTATTGACATACAGCGCCTTGATTAAACCACCGCGTTGGGCCGATGCAAAACGACCAAGGTCATAGATTGTCAAAACACGTCCATTGTTCATCTCACCAAAGAAATCGATATCCCACGGCCAACAAATGTGGGTGGACTCATGGATTTCAGAAAAGTCAGTCAGGGGCGGTAGATTGCGGGCTAAAACGATATCTTTAATCATACGAACGAATGGGAACATGTGCAGTCTCCTTTGGGGCTGCTATGGCGGATTTGTTTGCAATGGGTCAACCAAGTAGATCGCCGCAGGCTTGCCCTTTGGGCCGTGCGACCTTAGGTAATTGGCAACGCTATAAGGATGTACAAGATGTTGGCAATTTACGGACCACTGCAATTGATCCTAGGGATCGTTTACTTTGTGATGATCGCGCATATCATCATGAGCTGGTTGATCAACTTTCAGGTTTTAAACCTTCACCAACCTTTGGTGATGCAAATCTGGCAGGGACTAAACCGCTTATTAGAGCCTATGTACGAACCCATCCGCCGCATTTTACCTGATACACGTCCGATGGACTTAGCACCCCTTGTGGCACTGATCATCGTGATTTCGCTGCGCACTTATATCTTACCGGTTATCTTTGGATTTGCCTAAGGCTCTTGTTCCCTGAATCTTAGTGTGAAATTGTCAGCTGTAAGAGCAAATAACTTAAAATTTACAGGGTTCCCCGCATGACCGGCGCTGCCACGTTGCTACGCGATGTTTTTGGCTTTGATGCCTTCCGCCCCGGCCAACAAGATATTGTTGAAGCCGTAACTGCGGGTGAAAACGTGTTGGCCATTATGCCAACGGGTGGCGGTAAATCCCTGTGCTTCCAATTGCCCGCATTGCTGCGTGACGGCGTTACTGTCGTTATCTCACCTTTGATTGCCTTGATGCGCGACCAAGTGCGCGCACTGCAAGAGGCAGGTGTGAATGCAGGTGCTTTGACCTCTGGCAACACCCCCGAAGAAACTGATGCGGTTTGGGAGGGGTTGGAACGTGGTGATCTAAAGCTGCTGTATATGGCCCCTGAACGTTTGGCCGCTGGCGGCGTTATGGGCATGTTGCGCCGTGTTGGTGTGAATATGATTGCGGTGGATGAGGCGCATTGCGTCAGTCAATGGGGCCATGATTTTCGACCCGATTATCTGCGCATTGGTGAATTGCGCCGCGCCCTCAACGTGCCATTAGCCGCATTTACTGCAACCGCGGACGCTGAAACCCAGATCGAGATCATCGAAAAGCTGTTTGATGGACAGGCCCCCAGCAAATTCTTGCACGGGTTTGATCGCCCAAACATCCACCTTGCCTTTGCCGCCAAAGATGGCCCCCGCCGTCAAATTCTAGATTTCGCTGATGCGCGCAAAGGGCAATCGGGGATCGTCTATTGTGGGACACGCGCCAAGACCGAAGGTTTGGCAGGCGGGTTGCGCGATGCGGGACATTTGGCCTTGCATTATCACGGCGGAATGGACGCCGAAGACAGACGCATCGCAGAGCGCCGTTTTCAACAAGAAGACGGATTGATCGTGGTTGCCACCGTTGCTTTTGGGATGGGGATCGACAAACCGGACATCCGCTGGGTCGCGCACGCAGACTTACCTAAATCGATTGAGGCCTATTATCAGGAAATTGGTCGTGCTGGACGTGATGGCGCACCAGCTGAAACCCTTACCCTTTTTGGGCCAGAAGACATTCGTCTGCGCCGTAATCAGATTGATGAAGGGATAGCCCCACCCGAACGCCGCGCAGCAGATCACGCACGTTTAAATGCGTTGCTTGGATTGGCAGAGGCATTGGAATGTCGCCGCAAGAACCTGCTGGCCTATTTTGATGAAACAGAAGTGACCTGTGGCAAGTGCGATCTGTGCGATACGCCTGTGGATGTGTTCGACGGTACGGTTGCTGTGCGCAAAGCATTGTCCGCAATTTTGCGTACCAAAGAATGGTTTGGTTCTGGTCATCTGATCGACATTCTATTGGGTGCCCAAACCGAAAAAATCCGCGAACGTGGTCACGACAGTTTGCCCACCTACGGCGTTGGTCGTGAATACAGCAAACCACAGTGGCAGGCCGTGTTCCGCCAGATGATGGGTCACGATTTGATCCGCCCTGATCCAACCCGTCACGGGGCATTGCGTATGACCGATGCCGCGCTGCCTATTCTGCGTGACGAGGCCAAGATTTCGTTGCGCCGTGACACGATCAAATCTGCCACACGCCGCCCAGCGGTCAAAGCGATGGTATCTGACGAAGATGCCCCATTGCTCAGCGCACTTAAGGCCAAGCGCCGTGGTTTGGCAGAAGCCGCAAAGGTCCCTGCCTATATCATTTTCAACGACAAAACCCTGATTGAGATGGCAGAGAAGCGCCCCGCCAATCTGGATGCAATGGCAGGGATCAGTGGGATCGGTGCCAAAAAGCTAGACAGCTACGGCGATGCGTTTCTTGAGGTCATCAACGGTGAAGCCGCCCAAATGCACCCGACACGCCGCAAACTGGCAGGGCGCGATGCGGGGTCTATCTATGACCGATTACTTGAGGTTCAGGCCGAATTGACCCGTGGCGAAGGTGGCATAGACAAGCCGCTGACCTGCTCTGCCTCGATGCTGGCCAAGGTCGCACAAATGCGGTCTGGCGACGCGGATGCAATGAACCGATTGCTGGGTGAACGGCGTGCAGAACGATTTACTGCGGCATTTCTGGACGTGCTGCTAGATGCGGGCTAGATCAAGTTCAACGATTGAAGGGGTAACGAAATGTTAGTTGTGATTTCACCAGCAAAAAAGCTGGATTGGACAGAGCGGGATGTGGCGACCACAGCCCCTGATTTTCAAGGTGATGCAATCAAGCTGGCGAAAACCGCCCGCGATTTGTCCCATGGCGATCTGAAAAAACTAATGCACCTTAGTGATGCATTGGCCACCCTGAACCTTGATCGATTTAAGGCATTTCAAGATGTACCTGAAGCGGATGTGACCCGTCCCGCGGCGCTCGCTTTTGCGGGGGATACCTATCAAGGGCTAGAAGCCGCAACTTTGGACGCCGATGAAATGGCATGGGCCCAAGATCACTTGCGCATTCTGTCCGGCCTTTACGGCGTATTGCGTCCGCTTGATTTGATCCAAGCGTATCGTTTGGAAATGGGCAGCCGTTTGAAAACAAAGAACGGCAAGAACCTGTACGATTACTGGCAGGACACCTTGTCCAACGCACTGGACGCCCAAGGGGCGGCAGTGAGCAGTGACGTGTTGGTCAACTGCGCTAGCCAAGAGTATTTTGGCGCGGTGGATCTAAAAGCCCTAAAGTTGCGCGTCGTCACGCCAGCCTTCATGGAAGACAAAGGCCAAGGTCCAAAGATCGTCAGCTTTTACGCCAAAAAGGCGCGCGGTGCGATGGCGCGGTATATGGTGCAGAACCGTTTGACCGATCCAAAATCAATCCTTGAATTTGACGCCGGCGGCTATGCCTATCAGCCTGATCTATCCACAGTAGATAAACCGGTGTTCGTGCGCCCTTACCCAGAAGCTAAATAACTATTCCAAAGTCAGCGGCCCAAGGGATTTGGCGTCCTTTGGCCGATACTCTGACAGTTTGGAGTGAATTGCCAATTTGCGCAGCGGTTTGGTAAGGTAATGATCCAGCCCAACCTCTAATATTTCCTGATCATCACCCGGCATGGCGTGGGCGGTTAAGGCGACAATTCCAACAGGGTTTGGCGTCCCTTTTTCCAAATCACGGATGGCGCGGGTAGCTTCCTTGCCATCCATGTTGGGCATGGAAATGTCCATGAAAATCAGATCAGGCTTGAAGGTTTGAAAGGCTGTGACGGCCGCCTGTCCGTCATTTGCGAAAACCGGATCGATATCTAAATCTTGCACCATTTTTCTAAATACCAGCTGGTTGGTTTTGTTGTCTTCCGCCGCCAGAACACGCATTTGGCGTGTGCCGTGTTGGTCTGCTTCTTCAGGAACTGCCTCTTCCTTTACATCCTCCAGTGACTTGAGTTTGGCAAACAGCGCTTTACGCGGCACCGGTTTTTGCATCAGGCTATGGAGATAGGCGCGTGCGGGATCTTTGTCCGCAAAACTGGGGTTGGAGCTAAGAAGGATAATTGGTGTTTCAATCCCTTGTTCACGCATCGCAGCTGCCAATTGCAGACCATCCATTTCTGGCATGTGATGATCTGTCAGAACCAGATCGACATCACCCGCTTTGTTCATCGCATTCAAAGCGACACGCCCGTTTACACAACTGGTCACGCGCAGCCCCAACTGTTCAAGTTGCCGTTCCAGAATGGTGCGATTGGCCGCCACATCATCCACGACCATCACGTGGCGCAATCCATCTGAAATGACAGGACGCACGACCTCTTCAGACCCAACCGTATCCAACGGAATTTGAAAACCAAAACACGACCCAACGTGTTCTTCGCTGGTTACCCAAATTTCGCCCTGCATCAAATTGACCAACCGCTTTGAGATCGCAAGCCCCAGACCAGTGCCATCAAACTGTCGGTTACGTTCGTTTTCCACCTGATTAAATTCACCAAAAATATGCTGAACCATATCAGGCGGAATGCCTATTCCTGTGTCCTCAATCGTGATGGTCACGTTGGCGCTGCCGTGTTCGGGGTCGGGAATACCCAACACGCGGATCAACACATGCCCTTGGCTGGTGAACTTTAACGCATTGCCCATCAGGTTTGTCAGCACTTGGCGGATGCGCCCGGGATCACCAATGAAACGTGTGGGCAGGAACAGATCGTAATCCAGCGCGATGGTAAGCCCTTTGTCACGGGCCAAAGACTGCAACAGCATGATGATTTCATGAATACTGCGTTCCAGGTCAAACGGCTCTGGATGCAGTTCCAGTTTATCGGCCTCTATCTTGGAATAGTCCAAAACGTCATTGATGATCGCCAACAAGGACTCACCCGAATTTTTGATCGTCTCGACATATAGCCGCTGCTCATCCGTCAAACCCGTTTCAGCCAAAAGGTCAGACATCCCCACAACTCCGTTCATTGGCGTGCGGATTTCATGACTCATATTAGCAAGGAAAGATGACTTCGCCCTATTGGCGCTTTCTGCAATTTCGCGCGAGGCTTCCAACTGCTTTTCATATTCAACAGTGGTGGTGATGTTGAGGCCAAGGGAAACGATATCCCCCTCTTGGCCCCGCCGATCCATCAGTTTGATATATTGGTCGTTCCAAAGGTGCAGGACGATAGGTTCAGGCGCAGGTTTTTGCCAACGGTGGATCATCATCTCACGCCATTCTTTGGCGCAAAAATCACCGGTGTTCACAATCCCCTCGTCTGTCAACGCCTGTAAAATCCTGACGTAATTGACGCCCGTTGTTATCTCCTCTAGCCCATCAAAAATTGTGAGGTATGATTTATTGGCGGCAATCATATTGCTGTCAGAGTTGAAGAACGCGAACCCGTCTTGGATCGTCTCAACGGAATCCCACAACCGCCGTTCTGCGATCATCATCTTTTTGTTCGCAACCGTCAGGTCAGATTTCACCCGCGCGTTTTCATCACGGATTGTGGCCACCTCGGCGCGGGTTTCAACGATTTCATCCGAAAGCTTGCGGGCGTGTTTGCCCAGTTTTTGGTTGGCAGCAAACAGCTCTGCCTGCTTTTGTTCCAACATCAGTTCCGCGGCCAATCGGCCCCGCCGCTCCGTTGTTAATTTATCGACCATACTCATTTTTCGCACAGGCCCCTTGCGCAGATATCTTCCTTTACATCCATCACATCGGTGAACATCCGATTAACCACGATCACGTGTTTCGCACCTTCATTCATCCACCGTCTGTACAAATGATCGTGCTGGTGGTCAGATGCCCAAAACCGACCTAAGGGGCACAATCCAATGACTGAGAACAGCAACCGAAAACTGTCGATCCAAACACGCGTGGCCCAAGCCCTACACTTTGTCGAAGCCGAAACAGGCGCTGTTGTCCCATCGATCCAACCTGCGGCCACATATGCCCGCGATGAAAACTATGAGGTGCGCAAACCCTATTGGTATCGTCGCGATGGCAGCCAAACCACAGCCCACGCAGAGGCCGTAATTGCTGAGATGGAAGGGGCCACTGAATCGCTATTGTTCGCATCCGGCATGTCCGCCTGCACCGCTGTGATCGAACACTTGCCCACGGGGTCACATATCGTGGCACCCAAGGTCATGTATCACGGGGTTTTGGCGCAAATTCAAAATTACGCCGCCAACGGTCGTGTCACAGTCAGTTACTATACCGCAGGGAATTTAGCGGAATTGGAACGCGCAGTTGCTGCGCAACCAACCACCCTTGTTTGGGTAGAAACCCCCAACAATCCAAACTGGGAAGTCACAGACATTAAGGCCGCCGCAGACATCGCGCATGCGGCGGGGGCCAAATTGGTCGCTGATTGTACTGGCACGCCACCCTCTATGACCAAAGCATTGGATTTCGGGGCCGACATTTCGTTTCATTCCGCCACCAAATACTTGAACGGCCACTCTGACATTACCGCAGGTGTTTTGTCTGTGCGTGAGACAGGCAAGTATTGGGATGATATCTGCATGGTGCGCAAACTTCATGGCACCGCCCTGCATTCTTTTGACGCGTGGTTGTTGATCCGCGGCATGCGCACCCTGTTCTTGCGGGTTGAACGGTCGTGTAAAAACGCAATGGCGATTGCCACCCATTTTGAGGGGCATCCGTTGCTAGAGGCTGTTCTATATCCTGGCCTTGCGACCGATCCAGGGCATGAAGTGGCCAAACGCCAGACCAACGGTCAGTTCGGTGGTATGATGTCGATCATCGTCAAAGGGACTGAGCAAACAGCCATCGACACCACGCGGTTCTGCGAGTTGTTTTACCCTGCAACGTCGTTGGGGGGGGTTGAAAGTTTGGTTGAACATCGCAAGACAGTTTCAGGCGACGGCTTTCCCGTGCATCCACGTTTGCTACGTTTGTCTATCGGGATCGAAGATGCAGATGATCTGATTTATGATATTGAACAGGCTCTAACACGAGCCAATCAGCCCGCTTAGCGCTGCCCCTCGCGCAGCCACGCACCGATGATGAACAGACCCGCGATCAACAGGACCAACCAACTTGGCAGCAATGGTGTCAGGCGCACCTCGCGCACTTCGAACGCGTGGCGTGGTGTCAGTCCGATCCAACCACGCCCTGTTGCGGGGCGTCCCTCGCGCACATTGCGCAGGGATGGCAGGCCATCTTCAATCCCATGCGTACCGCCGCCAGTGGCCTTGATCATCGGGGCCAAGATGTCGTCCGTCGCAATCGTATTCACAAACTCGCGCGGGGCGGCGGGGCCAAGGCCAATAACGGTGTCCTGATCGCCATTGCTAAGGCGATACAGGCCAATCTCTGATCCCTCAAACATGCCCTCGAATTTACCGGCCTCAACCCGATCCAAACCCAGTGTCGTGATGGTGCCATCGGGGGCAGTAATGGTGACCTCAGGTATGTCTTCGGCCAAAGTACGTCGCGTGATGCGCATGGTTTGACCGATTGCATTGGCGGTTAGGGCTTCTTCCTCCAGATCGGGTTCTTTCATCATCCAGTGACCCAAACGGCGCAGCAACTCCAACTGTGGCCCGCCACCGTCATAGCCACGGTTCCACAACCACGCATGATCAGAGGCCAGCAGCGCCACGCGCCCTTCTCCAACACGGTCTAAAACCAGCAAAGGTCGCCCATCCACGCCCTCCATCACAGTATCCCCAGAGGTGGTGACCACATCAATTTGACGCAACCATTTGCCCCATTCGTCATTGGGTTGCAGATTGGCCGTCACAGGATGGCGTTGTCCCAGATCAGTCACAACTGGCAGATAGGGTTCTTCCAAAACCCGCGCCGTGGGTTCAGCGGGAATGACACGCCCCAAGGGCGAGCGATAAATGCTATCAGCACTGGCAAAATCAGGGCCAGCAGCAACCAGAACAGCACCGCCCTGCTCAACATAATTCACGATGTTTTCAAGGTAGATCACAGGCAAGATTCCGCGCCGTTTGTATCGGTCAAAAATGATCAGATCAAAATCGTTGATCTTTTCCAGAAACAACTCACGCGTTGGGAAAGGGATCAGACTTAACTCCTCAACTGGCACACCGTCTTGTTTTCCAGGGGGGCGTAGAATTGTGAAGTGCACCAGATCAACTGAACTGTCCGACTTCAACAAATTGCGCCAAGTGCGCCCCCCTGCATGGGGTTCGCCCGACACCAATAAGACGCGCAGACGGTCCCGCACGCCGTTAATCTGGATCAATGATGTATTGTTACGATCCGTCAGCTCTGTGGCGACTGTTGGGACCGTGAACTGGATTACGTTTCGCCCGCTGTGGGGCAAGGTCAGGGGCACGTCCATGTCCTGTCCAATGGGCACGCCGAACCGTTGCGCTGGTCCGCCATCGATCGAGATATCAAGCAATGCGGTGTCTTGCAATCGTAAGGCGGCCCCTATGTCATCAATGCGCAGGGTCAGCGTGATCGGCTCACCGATAATGGCAAAGGCCGGTGCGTTTTTCACGGTCAGACGGCGGTCCCAATCAGTGGCGTAGCCTGATCTAATCATATGAAAGGGTGCAGGCAAATTGGTTGGAACATCTGCATCATGAATTTGCCCATCCGTCACGGCAATCACACCTACAATACGGTCACGGGGTTCTTGGGATAATGCATCATTGAGCGCACCAATTAGGAGGGAACCTTCGTCCCCGTCCCCGTCAGCAACAGTGATGCGACGCAGTTCGGTGTTGCCACGCGCCGTGATCGCCGCCGCAATCTTGTCCGCCGCGACGCGTGATTGCAACGCGCGGTCACTGAGGGATTGCGAAGCAGACGCATCCTCAATCATCACCACAATATCAGACAGCGGGCTGCGGTCCTCTTGTTGAAGCGATGGACCTGACAACGCGAGCAGAACAATCAGCCCTGCACACCCACGCAAGGCCCAGCCACGCAACCCACGCAATCCCGCCAAGGCAACACCCAAAACGACAACACCGCCCAAGGCCATCAGCACAGTCAAAGGAACCAATGGATCAAAAATGATGGAGTTGATCATTGGCCCAACCGCTCCAGCAAAGCAGGCACATGGACCTGATCGCTTTTGTAGTTTCCAGTCAG
This sequence comes from Paracoccaceae bacterium, assembly GCA_023955215.1. Taxonomy (GTDB): domain Bacteria; phylum Pseudomonadota; class Alphaproteobacteria; order Rhodobacterales; family Rhodobacteraceae; genus Ascidiaceihabitans. The sequence continues at coordinate 3,415 of JAGSGK010000027.1, read as the reverse complement.
AACATACATCACCAGATTCACACCAAAGCGGTTTGCCAATTCGAGCTGACGTTCGCCGCCAAATCCGCGCCCAACGGGCAGCAATGGCGCGCCAGAAGAGGCGGTTGCCCACGCACCCGCCCAATCGTTGCCACCAATCACAACAGGCGTCACGCCATCATTCAGATTGCGAAACGGCATACCATCCGCTTGTTGCGCGTCTATTGGCGCTGCCTCAACCCAGACATCACGGCCCACGTACCGACCAGGGAAATCCTGAAGCAAATAGAACGCGCGCGTCAGAACGTGGTCACTGGGTGTTGGCTCTAACGATGGAATATTCATCGATTTCGCTAGGTCTTGCAGCTTGCGTCCATTCGGGCTGGCGCTGCCAAAACCTGCGACATTGGCATCGCGGGTATCAAAAATGATCAAACCGCCAGAACGCAGGTAAGTGTTCAGCTTTGCGTATGCCTCAACTGACGGGCGCGGCTGTTCAAGGGTAATCGGCCAATAGATAATCGGGAACAGTGCCAATTCATCTGTTTCAAGATTGATACTAACGGGGGCTTGGGGTTCGATTGAGGTTCGAAAGAACAGCGTATCGGACAGACCGCGCAAACCTGCATATGCGATATCATCTACTTCGGTGCTGCCCGTCACAATGTGGGCCAAAGCCAGTTCTGATGCCACATCAATGTCGACAGTTTGCGCATGTGCGGGCGGTCCGTCTAGACCGATCAAACCCAGTGCAATCAACGCAATGGTGCTGCGCGACACTTGACCCAACAGCTTGCCCGACAAAGCGAGTGATGCGATTACATCAACCAGCAAAAGCAACAAAGCCAAACCCAGAAGCGGCCCACCAAGCTGGCGTGGCGATACGGTGGAATAAGAGCTGACAGTGACGGTATCAGGCCATTTTGCAGCATTCAAAACATCACCGTCAGCCAGCACATTGCGCGCCAGTGTCCGATCCCCAGAGGTGTAGATGCCCGGCAATAAAATCGCGGATGGGTCGGCCGCCACCAAATCGGGGCCGTCTACACTTGGCATCGTGCCCGCGTCACGCAATGCTCCAAAGCCATCCATCACTTGGCGCGGCGTCCAAACCGTGCCTTCAAGGTCGTCGATAGACGGCGCTGTGACGGGTGAGGAAACAGCTAACCGTTCCAGCATTTCCACGAACAAAACTGAAAACGGTAAGCTGGACCATTCGGCATTGGCGGTGACGTGGAACAAGACGACTTGCCCTTGACCAACCGATTTGCGCGTGACCAAAGGGGTTCCGTCACTGAGTTGGGCAATCACGCGTGCGGCCAAGGTGGGATCGGGTTGCGCCATCACTTGGGCATTCACCACCACATAGTCGGGAACCTTCAAGCCAAAGAATGGTGAGGTTTCACTGAAGGGTGCGATTGCTTTGGGCTCGCCCCAACTCATTGCGCCACCTACGCTGCGTCCACCACTGCGCAACCGCACTGGCATCAACGGGTCCTCAATGGCACGGCTGATATCGCTGGCTGCGACGCGCGGCCCTGCAAAGCGCAACAGCAGTCCACCCGCCTTAGTCCACGCCAGTAGTTGTTCGGTTTCTTCTGCAGATAAGGTCGCAACATCCGCCAAGATGATAACATCTGGGTTTGCAGGCAGAACATCGGCCAGCGCACCTGTCAAAATATCTGCAGTAGGTTCCAGCGCGACATTTAAATAATGAAGAGGAGAAAGAAGCTCTAACCCCTCTCGCCCACGACGACCTGCAACCAATGCTACTTCGCGCCGCTGGAACGTATTATCCACCAAGGTGCGCGCGCCGGCGGATCGTATTCCTTCGATTTCAAAAGACGTGACACGTGCCCGCAGTTCAGCGGGCAACACCAACGATGCATTCGCCACCTTTTCGCGGCCACTAAATTGCGCAGTCACGCGTGCCAGCGTCGCGTTATACCCTGATGGGTCGCGCCCTTGGGCAAGGATGGTGACGGCCTGATCCCCGATCGCGTTCGCACGCAGGGTCGTTACATTTATCGTTCCATCAACGTATTGCGCAGGGGTTAGCCCGACGATCTGCTGTGTTCCTTGGAAAATACGCAAATCGCGGGCCGCATTGAGGGCCGACAGGATGTCATCTTGTCCCTCATAGGCCACTCCATCGCTGAACCAAACGACTGAAGATGCGTTGGCATTCGTGATGTGCGTAATCGCTTGGGCCACATTGTCTGGGCTAGGCAGCCACGGGTTAGGTTTCAGCCCTGCAACAGAGGGTTCAACAACAGAAGCAGGGCGAAAATTCAGCGGTTTAGGGTCTGTTAGTTGAAGAATGGCCACAAGTTGCCCTGCACTGGTTGCGCGGTCAATCTCTCCTTTGATTGCTTGCATCTGTTGGGTATGCCCAACGGCACCGGCCCATGATCCGTCAACCACAATCAATTTTGGACCCGCAATTTCGTTGCTGGAGTTATCAGGATTTAGGATTGGATGGGCCAGCCCAATGATCAGCGCAGCGACCACCAAGATACGCAGCAGCATCAGCCACCACGGGGTACGATCTGTGACTGTTTCACCGTCTTTCAAACCCAGCAACAGTGCCACACCCGGAAAGCGACGGCGCACGGGTGCTGGCGGAACGGCACGTAATATCAGCCACAGGATTGGCAATGCGAATAACGCAGCAAGCAACCAAGGTGCACCAAACCCCATGCCCCCAAGGACCGTCATAAATGCGCCCCACCGCTGATCGCTTGATATAGCCACAGCAGACCTGATTGCGGCGATTTCTCTGTGTTGTGCAGGCCGTATTGCCAACCTGTGCGCGTGCAAAGACGTTGCAGTTTATCTTTGCGCTGCGCCAACCGCGCCAAGTAACAATTGCGCAGATCATTAGCCTTGAGGGTTTCGTGTCGCATGGAACCACCCACGCTTTCAAAGATGGTACGCCCATGAAAGGCGAATTCCTCTTCGCTGGGATCAAGAACCTGAAGCAACACACCGCGCACACCGCGATCAGCCGCTTTGGTCAGGGCCAACTCAACTGGCGCCATGTCACCCAAGAAGTCGGAAGCGAACATTGCAGCGGCATTTGGGATCATCGCACTGTGTTCAGGCGGCGCATATTCTGCGCTATCTTCTTCGCTTAACATTTCAGCCAGACGCAGGATTTGGGCATTGCCACGTCGCGGCGGAAGGCGCGCTCCAGTCATCCCAACACGTTCGCCACCACGGTTCAGCAAGATCGCCAATGACATCGTCAAAAGGCGTGCGCGGTCCATCTTGGTCGGCAACGTATCAACGCTGTTAAATCGCATCGATGCGCCCTGATCACACCAAAACATCACCGTTTGCGTGATTTGCCATTCGCGTTCACGCACGAACTGTTGATCGCCCAGCGCGCTGCGGCGGTGGTCAATCATGCGGCGGCTGTCACCAATTTGTGCAG
>JAGSGK010000064.1 GCA_023955215.1 Paracoccaceae bacterium | reverse complement strand
TCCTAGTCCCCAAGGTTGTAGGCACAACGCCCAAACCCAATCTAGGCCTCACCCCCTTTAATCAAGTCCAATGTTGATTAAGAAAAGCCCTCAGCAAACCCCGGTCCGCAGTACACGGTCCATGGAACAGGGTTCATGGACAATTTAAACGTGGCAATGAACGCGGCAATAATTTAGAACGCAAAAAAGCCGCCTCAATTGTGAGACGGCTAAGTATCTGATATATGGTAAGAAGATTTGGTTGCGGGGGCTCACAACCGCCGTTACTTGCACTTGAATTTTACTAGGCTCTGTTGCTGTGACCGAAGCGGAAAAAGGGTCTGAAATTTGCAATTAGCATCTGAGCATTCATTATAAGCCTAATTAATAGAAAACCTTAGTTATCGCCTTCACCTTGCCTCGCATCAACTCCTCGTTCATTATTGCCCCATGACAATTTGGCCACCCCAGAAACATGGCTTGAAACGACCAGCCTACCTGTCTCTTGCATCTGCGATTCTAAAGGCAATTCGTGCTGGTGAGTTGACGGTTGGTGATCGCTTACCCACGCACCGCGACTTTGCATTCCAACTTGGGATCAGCGTGCAAACTGTCAGCCGAGCCTATGATGAATTGATCCGGGGCGGCGCGATTTCGGGTCAAATTGGACGTGGAACATTTGTGACCGGCGAATTTTCCGAGGGCTCATCGCCACATTTCTATTTGCCTGAGGAAGAACGCAGCAGACTAATTGATCTATCCATTTTAAAGCCTGTGGGGGATCAAATACATGTTGACCACATGCGCAATGCCTTGTTGGCGCTGACTGAAAACCTACCCGGTCACGTCGTGCATTCTTTTCGGCCGGCGAACACAACGCATTCTTACGAAGCAACTGCGCGAAAGTGGCTTAAATACTGTGGTGTAAATTTACAGGGGCAATCAGTGCTGATCACCAATGGCAATACTGCCGCAATGACAGTTGCGTTGATGACTGTGGCAAATCCCGGTGATCTGGTCGTTACCGAAGAAATTAGCCATCACACGCTTAATCCTCTTGCTAGGCATTTGGGCCTGCGCCTGGCGGGGTTGAGGGCAGACACCGAGGGAATTAACCCAAGGGCCTTTCAGGCTGCCTGTGCACAGCAAACCGTAAAGGCGCTTTATCTGATGCCAACAGGTTTGGGTCCACGTTTGAGCGTTATGTCAGTTACGCGCCGCCAAGAGTTAATCCGAATCGCCCGTAAGCATGAAGTGTTCATCATCGAGAGTGATGCTTGGGGACCGATGCAAGCCGAGCGGCCAACGTCATTTGCGGTGCTTGCGCCTGAACGCACGCTTTATTTCACCTCGTTGACTAAATGTTTGATGCCAGGGTTACGGGTTGGATATCTTGTGGTGCCTGATGCTTTGTCAGCTGGCGCGCGCAACCGGCATTTAGTAACCAATTGGATGGCCACGTCGATGATGGTTGAAATCGCATCGCGCTGGATCGAGGATGGCACGGCGCAAACTTTGGTGAGGTGGCAGATGGAGGCAGCCTCAGAGCGAAATAAGATTGCTGATGCCCACTTACAAGGCGTACCCTTTCTAAAAAGCCCAACTGGACTGCATGTTTGGTTGCCTTTGGGAGAGCGTGACGAGACCAAATTTGTCGAATTGGCGCGTCAATCTGGTGTGGCCGTGGCCCCTGGCGCGCCGTTTTATGTTGGTGACACTTCGCACAAGGCTGCCGTTAGAATTTGCCTTGGCGGCGTACCTGAAACGGAACTTTTACAGGGCCTATTGAAAATCCGACAGTTGTTCTTGATGCAGCGTGAACCACCTTTGCAAGAGTTGTAATATCCATACAAGATTGTCATGATTTAATTTTAAAATTGACATGACATATTCCTTCTGTCCAAATTTTCTTAAAATTGTCACGGACAGGAGGATCAGTGAACACACCAATTATCAACATTAATGGTGTTTCTAAGTCATTCGGCACAGTTCCGGTTCTTAAGAATCTCAGTTTCGAAGTCGCACCTGGAGAGAAGTTGGCATTGATTGGTCCGTCAGGGTCGGGCAAGACCACGATCCTGCGCATTTTAATGACGCTGGAGACGATCAACGCTGGCATAATCCATATTGATGGTGAGCCGCTGTGGCATATGCTCAAAGATGGTGAACTTATCTCGGCAGATGAGGCCCACCTGCATAAGATGCGCGCCAAAATTGGCATGGTCTTTCAACTTTTCAATCTATTCCCGCATAAGACTGTGCTCGAAAACGTCGCGCTGGCCCCGATCCTGACTAAGGGCCTTACCAAGTCGCAGGCCAACATCAAAGCGATGGAACTGCTTGAAATGGTTGGGATGTCCGATAAGGCAAAGAATAAACCGGCACAATTGTCGGGCGGTCAAAAACAGCGCGCAGCAATTGCCCGTGCACTAGCGCTGCAACCCAAGATCATGCTGTTTGATGAAGTCACTTCGGCGCTTGACCCCGAATTGGTTGAAGAAGTTTTGAACGTCATGCACAAGCTGGCTAAAGAAACCGACATGACTATGCTGCTGGTCACTCATGAGATGAGCTTTGCACGAGATTTCGCGGATCGCGTAATGTTCTTTGATGGCGGCAAGATTGTCGAAGCCGGCCCGCCTGATCAAATTTTTTCCAACCCTAAAGAAGAGCGCACCCAAGCGTTCCTGCGCAAGGTCATCGCCGCTGGTCATCGTGTGTGACCTTAAAAACCGTCCGAGCCGCTGAGGCCTCGGCTAACCAACAGAGAATGGAGAAACTAACAATGAAAAAAACAATGAAGCATTTGATAGTAGCCATAGTACTGGGCGTCAGCTTAACCGGAGCCACAGGCATGCCTGTGCTTGCAGCTGATCTGGAGCAGTTGAAAGAGCAAGGCTTTGCCCGTATTGCAATCGCGAACGAGCCACCATGGACAATGGTGACAACAGGTGGCGAGGTTTCGGGCGCGGCCCCCGATCTAGCGCGCGCTGTTTTGAAAAAACTGGGCGTCAATGACGTGGTTGCTTCCGTGTCGGAATACGGTGCGATGATCCCCGGCGTTCAAGCGCGCCGCTTTGACATGGTTGCGGCGGGCCTGTTCATCAAGCCGGAACGTTGTAAAGCAGTTTTGTTCTCACAGCCGGACCTGTGTGACGCCGAAAGCTTTATGATCAAAGCTGGAAACCCGTTGAACCTAAAATCTTTTGCAGATGTCGCGTCAAGCGGCGCCAAAATTGGTGTTGTCGGCGGCGGGACCGAGGAAAAACTGGCGATTGAGGCTGGCGTCGATCGTGCTAACATCGTTGTGGTACCCGACCCCCAATCAGGTGCCAAGTTACTGCAAGACGGGCGCATAGATGTTTACGCGCTGCCAGTTTTGTCCATCAGCGACTTACTTAAAAAGGCCAAAGACCCTAGCCTCGCAATGTTCGCCCCCGTGGAAAACACACCAATCTTCTGTGCCGGAGTTGCGTTCCGGAAACAAGATAGTGCCCTGCGTAACGCCTATGACGTGGCCCTGGCCGCGATGAAGGCGAGTGGTGAATTTGCAGCTATCGTCGAACCGTACGGTTACTCAGCGGATGCCGCGATGCAGCAAACCCGCGAGAACCTCTGCGGAGGTCCAAACTAAACTTTGACGATTGGGCGGCGACAGGTGCGCCGCCCATTATCCAACCATACGGAGCAGGTTTTGGAACAGTGGCAGGGATACATAGGCCTGATCTTGCAAGGCGCGGTGGTAACAATCGAGATCACAATTATGGGCTGCATTGTTGCCCTGATCGCCGCGTTCATCGCTGGTCTTGGGCGGCTGTCACGCTTCTGGCTGGTGCGTTGGATGGCCACGGCCTACATTGAATTTTTTCGTGGTACGTCGATCTTTGTCCAGCTTTTCTGGGCCTACTTTGTCTTGCCACTCTTAGGAGTTCCGCTTAGCCCTTTGCAGGCCGGTGTGATTGCTCTTGGCCTCAACATTGGCGCATATGGTGCAGAAGTTGTGCGCGGCGCGATCAAATCGATACCGCGTGAACAATATGAAGCTTGCACTGCTCTCAACCTTACACGCTTTCAAGAAATGCGCCACGTGATCTTGCCACAAGCTGTTGTACGAATGCTGCCCACCTTTGGCAATAACTCAATTGAATTGCTGAAAGGTACCGCTGTTGTGTCGTTGATATCGTTGTCGGACATGACCTTTCAGGCGCAGGTGGTGCGGGCTCAAACGGGGTCAACGGCGGTGCCTTTCCTGACCATCCTGCTGCTCTACTTCCTATTTTCTTCAACAATATCCACTGTAATCAAAAGACTCGAGCGGCATCTTTCACGCGGTCTGGATGGGACGGGCACCTAAGTCATGGAATGGGATTGGGAATTCAGCATCCAGATACTGCCACAGCTTTGGGAAGGTGTGAAAGTCACGATTCAGGCTACTATACTGGGCACGATGATAGCCATGACCCTGGGGTTGCTCCTCGCTATAGCGCGACGCTCAGCCAACGAGTGGATCTCGCGGCCTGTGGGGGTTTTTGCTGAGTTGATACGTGGCACACCGCTGTTGGTGCAACTGTATTTCTTGTTCTATGTCCTGCCTGATCTGGGTCTTTTGTTGTCCCCGCTGACTGCAGGCGTTCTGGGGCTGGGCCTACATTATTCTACCTATACTGCCGAAGTGTATCGCACTGGTATTGACGCGATCCCCAAAGGGCAATGGGAGGCCTCAAAAGCCACGAACCTTTCTGCAAACCAGACTTGGACTCACATCATTATCCCTCAAGCCATTCCCCCAATGATTCCAGCGTTGGCAAATTATTTTGTTGCGATGTTCAAGGAAACGCCGTTACTGGCGGCGATCACTGTGCTGGAGCTGATGAACCAAGCACGTTCGGTCGCCAACTATCACTACAAATACGTAGAACCGATGACGATGGTTGGCCTGTTCTTTTTGGCGGTCAGTGTGCCTTCGGTAATCTTGCTGCGTAAACTTGAGGCGCGCTTTGCGCCGTCTAATAGTTAAGATAAGGATGTTGTGATGCCTGACAATGTTATTCTGTCAACCGAGCGTGTTGTGCTTGAGGCCCCCACTGATCGGAAGAAAATTGGCTTGATTGCACTGGCCACAGATTTGACGACCGAGCGTGATTTTGCCCGGATCATACCGATGGATCACGCCGGCGTTTATGGCACGCGCGTCGCATTTACCAATCCGACGACCCCCGATAACCTGCGCAAAATGGCCCCAGAGATCACTGCGGCGGCTGAGTTAATTCTGCCAGGCGAAATGCTGGATGCGGTTTGCTACAGTTGCACAGCAGCGTCCGTTGTGATTGGCGACGTTGAGATTGCCACTTCAATCAATAAAGCACGTCCGGGCGTGCCCGTAGTCACGCCGAGTGGAGCCGCTCTGAATGCCTTTTTTGTTCTCAATGTGACGCATATTTCGGTTCTGACCCCTTACTGTATTGAAACCAGCCTGCCGATGGCGGATTACTTCAAATTTCACGGGCTCAACATCGAACAATTTCACTGCTTGGGATTGGATGATGATCGCGATATGGCGCGGGTTGACCCCGATACAATCCTGCGCGCTGCATTAGAGACTGACACGGCCCAAACACAGGGATTCTTTTTGTCCTGCACTGGGTTGCAGGGCGTGGATGTGATTGCAGAGCTTGAACGCCAGACTGGCAAGCCGGTGGTGACCTCTAATCAGGCCAGCGCTTGGGCGCTGATGAACCACGCAGGATTGGAGCAGACTTCAGATAACTGGGGGCAGCTTTTCCAGTATTCCTTGCCATATCGTAATCAAGTCGTAAGCCCATGACCCGTGATAAATCTATTTGTCTTGAAGACATTGAAGCGGCGCGGAACCGCATTGCACAAACTGTTCATAGAACCCGTACAGAACAATCTGCTCACTTAAGCGACACAACGGGTGTGCCGGTACATCTAAAGCTGGAACATCATCAACGGACCGGCAGTTTTAAATTGCGCGGGGCAACAAACGCGGTTCTGAAGCTGTCGGACGCACAAAGGGTGCGTGGAGTGGTCGGTGTGTCGACTGGTAACCATGGTCGTGGCCTCGCCTATGCGGCGCGACAAAACGGGGTACGCTGTATTATTTGTATGTCCGAACTGGTGCCGCAAAACAAAATTGATGGGATCGAGGCGCAGGGGGCAGAGGTGCGTATTATTGGCCGCTCGCAAGACGATGCGCAGGTTGAAGTCGACCGTTTGGTTGCGGATGGCATGACCATGATCCCACCCTTTGATCACCCCGACATTATTGCGGGCCAAGGCACGATTGGTTTGGAGCTGGCCGAAGATTTGCCAGACCTGACAACAGCACTTGTGCAAGTTTCGGGCGGTGGCCTGATCTCGGGCGTGGCGGCCGCGCTAAAAGCACGGAACCCAAATGTCAAAGTGATTGGTGTGTCTATGGAGCGGGGTGCTGCGATGTATCAATGCCAGAAGGCGGGTAAACCAATAATCGTTCCGGAGCTGACAACCTTGGCTGATTCTTTGGGTGGTGGCATTGGTTTAGACAACGTCTTTACCTTTGGCATGACTCGCGATCTAGTGGACGATATTGTACTGGTGTCTGAGGTTGAGATCGCTGAGGCCATTCGTCAGGCCTATTGGCAGGAAAATCAGGTCATCGAAGGGTCAGGGTCGGTGGGAATTGCAGCGTTGTTGTCGGGGAAAGTCAAGCCGGACGGGCCAACCGCCCTGCTGTTAAGTGGTGGAAACATTGATATGAGCCTGCATCATCGAATCATTTGTGGTGAAAACGTTGACGTTGGCGTAGTTGTGAGGGATTAAATGCCTGATATAAATATATTAATTGAGTCTGAGTTGCGCAGACTGGTACCGCTGGACATGGATGTCATAAAGTGTATTGAGCAGGGCTTTATCGCTCTTGCGGGTGGCAATGTTGTCATGCCGCCAATCATGACCTTGATGGTACCCGATCATAATGGTGAGGTTTGTGTGAAGACCGCCTATGTACCGGGCGTCGACAGTTTTGCGGTAAAGATGAGCCCTGGCTTTTTCAACAACCCCAGACTTGGCCTGCCAAGTACCTCAGGTCTGTTGGTCCTATTCTCCAGCACCACAGGAGTACTGGAGGCGCTGCTGTTGGACAATGGCTACCTGACCGATGTGCGAACGGCAGCAGCAGGCGCTGTTGCGGCGAAGCACCTGGCGCGCGCAAATGCCACAGACGTGTGCGTGATCGGTGCGGGCGTCCAAGCTAGAATGCAACTCAGGGCGCTAACGTTGGTGCGCCCAATTTCAAGGGCGATCATTTGGGCGCGGGATGGGGACAAGGCGAAGGCGACCGCTGCCAGTTTACGCGGTGAACTAAACATCGAAGTCATCGCAAGCGCCGACATCGCAAGCGCCTTGCGCCTCTCGGATATTGTTGTTACGACGACACCTTCCGACAGACCGCTGGTCATGGGCGACTGGTTGCAACCGGGCCAGCATATCACCGCCATGGGTTCAGATCAGGAACATAAAGTTGAACTTGATCCAAGCTGTCTGGCCAAGGCGAGCTGCTACGTGCCCGACAGTCTGGCACAATGCGCAATTAGGGGCGAATTACGCAGCGCAATCAAGGCAGGCGTGTTCACTCCTGATCAGAGTTTTAGCAATCTGGGTGATATCGCTTCAGGCAAAGCTAGGGGCCGCAAATCTGCCAGCGATATCACAATTGCGGACCTGACCGGCACCGGTGTTCAGGACACCGCTATTGCAACCCTTGCCCGCCAGCGTGCTGACGCCGCCGGAATGGGTACCACCTTTGCAAGTTAGTTAACAGTGGAGCAATTCATGCCAACCCCTAAACTCAGCTTTTCGCGGGCAGAATTTGCGGCACGCATCACCAAGACACGCACCGCCATGCAAGCAAACGGCATTGACCTACTGATAGTGTCGGACCCGTCGAATATGAACTGGCTGACAGGCTATGACGGCTGGTCTTTTTATGTGCATCAATGTGTGGTGTTGTCGCTTGATGGTGAACCAATTTGGTTTGGACGTGGCCAGGATGCCAATGGTGCGCTGCGCACCTGTTTCATGGATCCTGCCAACATCATTGGCTACCCCGACCATTACGTACAATCCAAAGAACGACACCCGATGGATTACCTTTCGGCTCAGCTGACCGACCGCCGCCTCGCAAAGGGCACCGTAGGTGTTGAGATGGACAATTACTGGTTTTCGGCAGCGGCTTTTGCGTCGCTTCAAGCTCATTTACTGAATGTTCAATTCACGGATGCCACCGCGTTGGTCAACTGGCAGCGCGCTGTGAAATCCGACGCCGAACTGGCCCTGATGCGCAAGGCGGGCAAGATTGTGGGCCGCATGCACGAGCGCATTGTTGAAAAGGTAGAGCCGGGCATCCGCAAATGTGATTTAGTGGCAGACATCTACGACGCTGCCCTGCGATATGATCCGGCCATTGGCACAGGCGGCGACTATCCCGCTTTGGTGCCTTTGCTGCCCTCAGGATCTGATGCAGCCGCCCCGCATCTGACATGGGACGACCAATTGATGAAATCTGGCGAGGGCACGTTTTTTGAGATTGCAGGCGTTGTAAAACGCTACCACTGCCCACTGTCGCGAACAGTGTTTTTAGGCAAACCGACCCAGACATTTCTTGACGCTGAAAAAGCAGTACTGGAAGGCATGGAAGCGGGGCTGGAGAAAGCCCACGTCGGGAACACCTGTGAAGACATAGCCCTGGCCTTCTTTAGCGTGCTCAAGAAATATGGTATCAGCAAAGATAACCGCACGGGCTATCCTATCGGACTCAGCTATCCTCCTGATTGGGGGGAACGTACCATGTCTCTGCGCCCCGGTGATACGACTGTATTGCAAAAAGATATGACTTTCCACTTCATGACGGGCCTTTGGATGGAGGATTGGGGATTCGAGATCACCGAGAGCATTCGTATCGGCAAAACAGGCCCTGAATGTCTGGCCAATGTTCCGCGCATGATGGTTGTAAAGGATTAGGCCGATGGAAACCTCACCAATCAAACCGACAATTCCGTTAGATCAAGATGGCTGTCATCACGGCTTTCTGCGCCTGCCCTACAGCCGTGATGACAGCGCCTGGGGCTCGATCATGATTCCGATCACGGTAATCAAAAATGGTGACGGTCCCACTGCATTGCTTACAGGCGCCAACCATGGCGATGAGTATGAGGGGCCAGTGGCGCTTCAGGAACTGACTGTCACATTGCGGCCAGCTGATATCACTGGTCGCGTTATCATAGTGCCCGCCTTCAATTACCCCGCGTTTCGCGCCGGCACACGCACTTCTCCCATTGATAAGGGCAATCTGAACCGGGCCTTTCCAGGCCGTTTCAATGGGACGGTGACCGAAAAAATTGCTGATTATTTCCAGCGCTATCTTTTGCCGCTTGCCGATATAGTGGTGGATTTCCATTCGGGTGGAAAGACGCTGGATTTTGTGCCCTTCGCGGCCGCACATATCCTTGATGACAAGGCAACCGAGGCGGCCTGTTTTGCGGCGATGGCTGCGTTCAATGCGCCCTATTCGGTGCAACTATTGGAAATCGACAGCGTCGGTTTGTACGACACAGCGGTTGAAGATATGGGCAAGGTTCTGGTCTCAACTGAATTGGGTGGCGGCGGCTCAGCCACCGCAAAATCAATTGCCATCGCCAAGAAAGGCCTGCGCAACGTTTTGATTCATGCAGGGATCTTGCGCGGTGAGATGCAGATTGACCCAACAATCCGGCTGGATATGCCTGATGGCGAGTGCTTTGTGTTTTGTGAAGATGATGGCCTATTCGAACCTTTGACCGACCTTGGCGAAGATGTGCAAAAGGGCCAAGCAGTAGCCCGCATTTGGCCAGTCGATCGCACAGGTATCATGCCTGTCGAGCTTAAAGCAAAAATTTCTGGCATGTTGATCAGCCGTCATTTTCCCGGTCTAATCAAATCTGGTGACTGTGCCGCTGTCATCGGCCTGAAAACTGACTAGAAAAGGTTGCATTTTATGTGCCTAGACGCTGATGATTTGGATTTTTTCGAGTGCTTCCAGGTGAAGGGCGCATCACCAAAGCGGCATTGGCAGACTGGGTTGGCCTGCCGCCAACACGGTGCTGGGAATGCCCAAAAGAGCTTAAAATGACATTGTGATAGAAAGCTATCATACCAATTACCGTGAATATGGGCTTTGCAATATGACATGGAAGAATTTAGTGAAGCCGAATATGTTTGCCAAGATTGGGCACCAGGAGAATTGAAATGCTGAAGAATGACCAACTTGACCAATGGGACCGCGAAAACTTTTTCCATCCCTCGACCCACCTCGCCCAACATGCACGTGGCGAGAGCCCCTCTCGTGTGTTGAAGACAGGCAGCGGTGTATTTATCGAGGACCGCGATGGCAACAAAATGTTGGATGCTTTCGCGGGGCTTTATTGTGTGAATGTGGGTTATGGTCGTCAGGAGATAGCGGAAGCGATCGCAGATCAGGCCCGCGAACTGGCTTATTACCATTCCTACGTGGGCCATGGCACGGAGGCATCCATCACGCTGTCCAAAATGATCCTGGATCGCGCGCCTGGTAATATGTCCAAAGTCTATTTTGGTCTTGGCGGCTCCGACGCCAATGAAACCAATGTCAAATTGATATGGTATTACAACAACATACTTGATCGCCCTGAAAAGAAGAAAATCATCAGCCGGTGGCGCGGCTATCACGGATCAGGCCTGGTGACCGGCTCATTAACAGGGCTTGATCTGTTTCACAAGAAATTCGACCTGCCGCTATCCAATATTCTTCATACAGAGGCACCTTACTACTTCCGCCGTGAAGATAGCAGTCAAACCGAGGATCAGTTTGTCACCTATTGCGTTAACGCACTTGAGGCACAAATCGCCCACGAAGGTGCCGACACGATTGCCGCTTTTATTGGCGAACCGGTGTTGGGCACCGGTGGTATCGTGCCGCCACCCGCAGGTTACTGGGCCGCCATTCAGGCCGTGCTGAAAAAACACGATATCTTGCTGGTTGTTGACGAAGTGGTTACTGGTTTTGGGCGTCTGGGCACCATGTTTGGATCGAACCATTACGGGATCAAGGCAGATATCATAACCATCGCCAAAGGACTAACTTCAGCCTATGCGCCTCTGTCAGGGTCTATTATAAGTGATGAGGTCTGGAATGTGCTGGAACAAGGCACGGATGAAAATGGGCCCCTTGGCCATGGTTGGACATATTCTGCACACCCCATCGGGGCCGCTGCTGGTGTAGCGAACCTGAAGCTTATTGATGATCTGAATCTGGTTGTCAACGCAGGCGAAGTTGGCGCGTATCTGAACACGTCGATGCAACAGGCGCTTGGCGATCATCCTAATGTGGGGGAAGTGCGCGGAGAGGGCATGCTTTGCGCGGTGGAGTTTGTAAAAGATAAAGATAACCGCGTGTTTTTTGACGCCGCAGATAAGATTGGCATGCAAGTGTCAGCTACTCTGCTCGCCCAAGACAAAGTTATCGCCCGCGCCATGCCCCAAGGCGACATTTTGGGCTTTGCTCCCCCGTTTTGCTTGACAAGACAAGAGGCCGACATCGTTGTCGCAGCTACGGCAAAGGCGGTTAAAACCGTCCTTGGGTAGATAGCAGCCGACAGTGTTATCAGAACAAACTGGTTTGGAAAAAGACAATCAAGTAAATCGCCAATCTGCGAAGCAAGCCATTGCGTACTGCACCTGAGCTTCTCCATCTGCTGTTCGCGCCAGTCTGCAAAGTTCTGGAGGGTTTCTTGGGTAATGCTGGTGACATGCATCTTCCCAAAGGACGAGCGGCCTTGATAAAGCTGGGCACAAAGCAAAAAAAACACCCCCAAGCCAAAAGCGAGGGGGTGCAAATAACGATGGTTGCGGGGCAGGATTTGCTCAAGGCCCTACCATTAAAAAGTGGATATAAAGGTGTTGCGGGGGCAGTCACCATTATTTGCAACTTAATTTTGCGATTTTTAACCAAATAAGGTGCGACAATTTTAAGCCGTAGGTGACGATTGCAGCCATCTTGCCGATGCTGCATTAGGTGATCGAATTAGCTTTTTGAAAAAAATTAGACCTTCTTTAGAAAGCAGATAAAGG
>JAGSGK010000054.1 GCA_023955215.1 Paracoccaceae bacterium | reverse complement strand
TGGCGATCCGTTTTGGTTTGGTGCAGGCAGCGTTTTCGCCCGCCACTTACAGCCAGATGAATGGACTTCAATCGCAGGGCCTGCAACATTTTCACTCGCAGCTGCTCAGATGGGTTGGCCGTTGGAAAACACGCTTTGTCTTGGACTTCACGCAGCACCATTGTCGCGTCTACGCGCACATCTTTCCACAGGTCAGAAATGTATTGTGCTTTTGCGCGACGGTGCGGCTTTGCAGGAGTTAAGCACCTACATTTCAGACAACGGCTTTGGCGACAGTGACCTGACAGTTCTGGAAGCCCTTGGGGGCCCACGCCAGCGCGTCACCGCGTTTGATCAACTCGCTGAGGCAGTTCAGCATCCAGTTTGTGTAGCGATTGATATCAAGGGCAGTGGTCCTGCTATCAGCAAAGCATCAGGCAAAGACGATGCGCTATTTGCCAATGATGGGCAGATCACCAAACGCCCTATTCGCGCCCTTACTTTGTCTGCTCTTGCTCCAAAATTTGGTGAACACCTTTGGGACCTTGGCACAGGTTCTGGATCAATCGCAATTGAATGGTTGCTAAGTCATCCATCTGTCACCGCCACTGCAGTAGAAGCAAATTCTGAACGTGCTACGCGCGCTGCGCATAATGCTATGACGCTGGGTGTGGAGCGTTTGGACGTTATCACCGCCAAATCAATAGACGTGTTAGACGATCTGCCCGCACCAGACGTTGTGTTTGTTGGCGGTGGCCTAACTCAAGAGTTGCTAGATGTGCTTTGGAACATTATGCCGGTTGGTTGCCGTTTCGTAACCAATGCCGTGACCCTAGAATCTGAGGTAATTGTTGCGCAAGCGCATGCCGCCAAAGGCGGTGAGTTGATGCGCATCGAAATCGCCAACTCCAAAGCTCTTGGTACAAAACGTGGTTGGTCTAGCGCCTATCCCATTGTCCAGTGGAGCGTGACACGATGATCGTTGCAGGGTTTGGGTTTCGCGGCTGCGCGACCATCGACAGCTTAACCTCTGCCTTCAGCGAAACCGGCCTTAGCGCGGTAGATGCTATTGCAACGGCCGAAGACAAATCCAAAACCCCTGTGTTCATTGATTTTGCAAAAACCATTGGCGCACAGATCGTTTCAATTGACGCATCTACATTGACCCACATCGAAACCCAGACCCAATCACAAGCCAGCCAAACCCACCGTGACACGGGTAGCGTGGCAGAAGCAGCTGCCCTTGCTGCTTTGGGTAAAGATGCAAAGTTGCTGGCACCCCGTTCCATTTCTAATGACCGCATGGCAACCTGTGCCATCGCCCAAGGACCCAAATCATGACTGTACACTTCATTGGCGCAGGCCCCGGTGCCGCCGATCTTTTGACCCTGCGTGGCCGCGACATCATCGCGGCATGCCCTGTCTGCCTATACGCAGGATCACTGGTTCCACAGGAAATTTTGGGCCACTGCCCTGCCGACGCTGAGATCATTAATACCGCAGCGATGGACCTTGATACCATCATCGCCACCATCAAAACAGCAACTGAGGCGGGCAAAGACGTGGCGCGTTTGCACTCAGGCGACTTGTCTGTGTGGTCTGCAATGGGTGAACAAATGCGCCGTCTGCGCGCTGAAAGTATTGCGGTCAGCGTAACACCAGGCGTGCCATCCTTTGCCGCCGCTGCTGCGGCACTGGGCACTGAACTGACATTACCCGGATTGGCACAATCGGTTGTGTTAACACGCACACCTGGCCGCGCGTCCTCAATGCCAGAGGGTGAAAGCCTAAAGAATTTCGCAGCCACCGGCGCGACGCTCGCGATCCACCTGTCTATTCAGAACCTTGATACCGTCGTTGCTGATCTTACCCCGTCTTATGGTGATGATTGCCCTGTTGCGGTTGTGTACCGCGCATCATGGCCAGACGAACAAATCATCCGCGCAACCTTGTCCACCATCGCCGCAACCGTCACGCCAGAAATCGCACGTACCGCGTTGATCCTTGTTGGTCCGGCGTTGGCTGGCGAAGGGTTCGACGAAAGCTGTCTTTACGCGACTGACTATGACCGCCGTTATCGCCCTCAAACTGCTGAAAGCCCTTGGGCCAGCTGGAGTCCTGACGATGAATAATATGCCCAAAGGCCTACTCATTTCCGCCCCTAGTTCGGGCACCGGCAAAACAACTGTCATGTTGGGATTGCTGCGTGCTTTGGCAGAGGACGGGTTGAACGTTCAGCCCTTCAAAAGTGGTCCTGATTATATTGACCCGGCGTTTCACCGCGCAGCCGCTGGCCGGCCCTCATTCAACTTTGATACATGGGCGATGAACCCGTCACTGTTGGGCGCGATTTCAGCTCAAGCTGAAGGATCAGATATCGTGATCGCTGAGGGGTCCATGGGCCTGTATGATGGCGTTGCGAAACCGGGTGCAACAGGTCACGGAACCAGCGCAGAGACGGCGGCAAAAATGGGCTGGGGCGTGATCCTTGTGATTGATGTCAGCGGTCAAGCACAGTCTGCGGCTGCAACAGCTTTGGGTTTTGCCAAGTACAATCCCGATCTTAATTTCGCAGGTGTGATCCTGAACCGTGTGGCATCACCACGCCACGAACGCCTGACCCGTTTAGGCATGGAGAAACACGGCATTAAGGTGCTAGGGAGCTTGCCCCGCCGCGGCGATCTTGCGTTGCCTGAACGCCACCTTGGACTAATCCAAGCGGTAGAACATCCCGACCTTGAAGCGGCGATTTCTGGGTATGCCAACTTCCTGCGCGAGAACGTGGATTTAGAGGCGATCAAAGCCGCAGCTACAGGTGGCGACGCATTGCCGGCAGGCCAACTGCCTAAACCACCTGCGCAACGGATCGCGTTGGCTCAGGACGCTGCATTCTCATTCACCTACCCGCACCTAGTCGCTGGATGGCGGGCGCATGGGGCAGAGATCATTCCGTTCTCACCACTTGCCGATGAAGCACCTGACAATGACGCCGATCTGGTTTGGTTGCCCGGTGGATACCCCGAATTGCACGCAGGTTCGTTGGCCGCAGCGTCTAACTTTCGCAAAGCGATGATGGAGCACGCCAAAACACGACCTGTGCACGGGGAGTGTGGCGGCTACATGGCGTTGGGTAAAACCTTGGTCGACAAGGAAGGGAACAGCCACGAAATGCTAGGCCTTCTTGGCCTTGTCACCAGCTATGAAAAGCGCAAGTTCCACCTTGGCTACCGCAAAGCGCATTTGATTGCACCTATGCCGGGGTTTGCCACGGGTGAAGCATTGCGTGGCCATGAGTTCCATTATTCCACCATTCTAGAGGAACCTGATGCACCGCTGGCCGAAGTCTTGGACGCAGAAGGCAACCCAGTTCCAGAAACTGGCTCCCTCAATGGCAACGTCACAGGCACCTTCTTTCACCTGATTGCAGAGGCCAGCTAAATGACCGGTTTTGTAAGCTTCGTCGGCTCAGGGCCCGGCGATCCTGAATTGCTCACTTTGAAAGCGGTGGACCGTTTAAAGACAGCGGATGCTGTTTTGTTTGATGACCTGTCATCCGGTCCTATTCTGTCACATGCTGGCAAGGGTACCGATTTGGTCGGCGTTGGGAAACGCGCAGGTCGCGCCTCCCCTAAGCAAAGCCATGTCAGTCAATTGTTGGTTGAGTATGCGCAAACAGGCGCACGTGTTGTACGTCTTAAAAGTGGCGATGGCGGAATGTTTGGGCGCCTTGAGGAAGAGATTTTAGCATTGCGCGAAGCGGGCATTCCCTACGAAATCATACCCGGCATTCCATCAGCCTGCGCTGCTGCGGCCGCGGCAGGCATTCCCCTAACCCGTCGAATGACGGCACGCCGCGTGCAGTTCGTGACTGGGCATGATGTGGATGGCACTTTGCCTAATGATGCGAACCTTGTGGCACTTGCCGATCCTATGGCAACAACCGTGGTGTTCATGGGTAAACGGACGTTTCCGGCCTTGCTTGAAAAATTGATCGCGCATGGTTTGCCACGTGACACACCCGCCCTTTTGGCCGAAGCGGTCAGCACACCGGAACAGTCGTTAAAGCGCACAACGGTTTCGGAATTGGCCAAGGAACTTCAGGCAGAGTTTTCACCGAACCCTGCCCTGATCCTATATGGTCCTTTGGCGACAGATTACGACGATGGATAGCCTAACGCTCATCGGCATCGGGACCGGCAATCCTGACCACCTTACATTTGAAGGCGCACGCGCAATCCAAGAGGCGACAACGATTCTGATCCCCCGCAAGGGCGGTGAAAAATCCGACCTTGCTGATCTGCGCCGTCAGATTGTTGAGAAGGTTGTGGTGGGCGATGGCCCACAAATTATCGAATTTGATCTGCCCGTACGTAAATCTGATGGTGACTATTTAGAAAACGTTGATCTGTGGCACGATGCAATCGCGGATACGTGGATCAAGGCCGCAGGTAATACTGAACGCGCGGCGTTGTTGATCTGGGGCGACCCATCGCTTTATGATAGTTCGCTGCGTATTGCCTCGCGTCTCAAACCCTATCCAAAGGTACGCGTCGTTGGGGGGATCACAACGCTTCAAGTTTTGACTGCAGCCCACGCAATCCCTGTGAATGAAATAGGGGCACCCTTTGTTGTGACCACGGGGCGACAGTTACGCGACAATGGTTGGCCCAAAGGTGCTGACAGCGCCATTTTTATGCTCGATGGCAACTGTGCATTTCAAACGCTGAATGGTGCAGATTTTGACATCTGGTGGGGCGCTTATCTGGGGATGGAGAATCAAATCATCCGCTCTGGCCCGCTTGATCTTGTCAAAGACGAGATCATTTCGGCCCGTGCAAAAGCACGCGCCGCACATGGATGGATCATGGATGCATACTTATTACGTCGTAAACGGCCAGAATAGCCTTGGGCATTAAGTTGTCCCTTGTGCGACTCACGGATGGGGTTGTAGACGTAAAGGGCTTGGTGTTCGTCGGTTTTGTCGATGAACGAAGAGGGAATTGGGTTAGGTTTAAGTCAACCAAATCCCAGGCCGCCCCCGCGACTGTATGCGAAGAGCGGGTTTCGAATTTGCCACTCACCCTATTTGGTGGGGAAGGTCGAAGCCACGTGATGAAACGCAAGCCAGGAGACCTGCCGGGCTGAAACGTAATTAAATCTGTCGGGTGTGACAGTAAGGAGAAGACCAATGAAGACGACTGCAGCAACTATGACCGTAGAAGATCACGCATCAGCCAGCCGCACAGGTTTGGCGTCTGCATTTTTCGCATTGATCCTTGGCGTAGGCATCATTGCCGTCACTGGCCACGTTCAAGCAGCAGCATTGCACGATGCGGCACACGACATGCGTCACGCAACTGGCTTCCCCTGCCACTAAAATGTTTGCACGCATTGTAACCAGCGCATTGTTCGCTGGCGCTACGGCTGGGTTGTTGATCGCCCTGTTGCAGTATGCGTTCGTGCAACCTGTGTTATTGCACGCTGAACTTTATGAAACTGGTACCTTGGTGCATTTTGGTGCCGCTCCGGTTTCCGCAATTCAAGACGTGAGTGGGTTTGATCCCTTGCGCGACCTCCTGTCTGTTCTGTTCACCATGCTGACCTACTGCGGTTATGCGATGATCCTTGTCGCGCTCATGGGCGTTGCAGAAGAACGCGGTGCCGACATCACACTGCGCAACGGCATGATCTGGGGTCTTATGGGCTTCATCGCAGCGCACCTTGCACCAGCCTTTTCATTGCCCCCTGAAGTACCGGGTGTTGCGGCAGCCGATGTGTTGCTGCGCCAGTACTGGTGGTTTGCGACTGTTGCGACAGCTGCAGTCGCGATGTGGTTGATCGCCTTCCACTTCACAATGGTCGGCGTTGGCGCTGCGATTGTGCTTCTGCTGCTGCCCCACATCATTGGTGCACCACAACCAGCTGAGTTCACAGGCCCCGTTCCAACGGAAATCGGTGCGTTGTTTGCTTCTCGTGCACTGAGTGTAGGATTGGCTGCTTGGATCATCCTCGGTGCATTTTGCGCATACTTTTGGACCAAAGAAGGCGAAGCGGCCTAATCACCGCTTCCCACTTTTTCAAACAGGAAAAACGACATGGATCGTAGACTTTCAATGCTCCTGATCGGTTTGGTCTTTGGCGGTGGCATCGGGTTCACAATTGCGGCCGGTAATGGTGTTACGTTTGACGGCCACGATCACGCGACTGGACACGGTGGTGGTGGCCACGATCATTCAGAAATCACATCAATCGACCTACCTGCAGGTGATACAGCACCAACACTTGCTGCGCAGATATTCAAAGATCCGGCGTCGGGCTGGAACCTCAAGATTGAGAAAAACAACTTTACCTTCGCCCCTCAAAACGCAAGCACGGTTGATGTAACAGGCGAGGGTCATGCGCATCTCTATGTGAACGGCGATAAGACTGCACGCCTCTATGCGGATTGGTTCCACATAGATCACTTACCCGAAGGTGATGTGCTGATCGAAGTCGCGCTGAACTCAAACGACCACAGCCAGCTTAGCGTTGATGGTGTCCCATTACGGGTCGGTGTTCAGGTCATAAACACAACAAATTAATCCATCGTTGGGATACGGGCGCGCAAGCGATTGCGCAGCTCGCCCAATGGGCGAGCATCTTCGATCCAGCCCTTCTTTAGCTCAAGAAACATCTGACACAGCTTAACGATTTCGGCTTCAGACGCTTTGATATCCAACCCATCAAATACGTAAGTGCCACGCCCTTCGCCCTGAAGCGAGATATTGACGGCATCGACGCATCCGCCAAGGCATGGCGTGGCCTCAACTTCAATCTGATCACTAAATCCAGCAAGCTTGAGCGCCCCCCTCAAGGTTGCGCAGTCTTGTCTCGCGGTGACATCGTCATCCCGTTCGCATGTGGCGCAGACCAATAGACGGTTTGTTGGTTTTTTGGTCATCGCGCATTCCTCAAGGTTGTGACAGAGACGTTATGCCAATTGTGCAGCACGTCAAGATTAGCCATTGCAAATCGCGCCCCAGCCGCCAGTATTGACCCAGCATTAAGGGAGCATAGTGATGGATTGGGATGAATTTGCAACGTGGGGGGGCAAGGCCGCCGACTGGGGAAAAGAATATCACCAAAACCTGCGTGACCGCCCCGTTCGTTCACAAGCGGCGTTGAATGACACCCTCAACGCCCTCCCCAAGACCGCACCAGAAGGTGCGGAAACAATGGCCGACATAATGGCCGATTTCGAGAATATCGTGATGCCAGGGATTACTCATTGGCAGCACCCACGCTTTTTTGCCTACTTTCCGTCAAACGCTGCCCCTGCATCGATCTTGGCAGAGTTTCTAACCTCAATCGTCGCCCCACAATGCATGCTTTGGCAGACCTCGCCCGCCGCAACTGAGATGGAAATCCGTATGATGCAGTGGTTGCGTCAAGGCATCGGGCTGCCTGATACATTCAGCGGGGTGATCCAAGACAGCGCTTCATCGGCGACCTTGGCTGCCGTGTTGGTTATGCGCGAACGCGCTTTGAATTGGGAAGGCAATGTCAAAGGGCTAAGCCACTTTGCTCCTTTGCGAATTTATTGTTCCGATCAAGTTCACACCTCTATTGATCGCGCCATTTGGGTTGCAGGTATTGGCCAGGATAATCTTGTCAAAATCCCTACATCTGGGCCGATGAAGGCAATGGATCCTGCTGCATTGCAAGCGGCAATTGATGCAGACCGAGCTGCTGGATATCTGCCCGCAGGGATCATTGCAGCCACTGGTGCAACAGGCATGGGAGCTTGCGATGACCTGAACGCAATCGCGGACATTTCTGAACGCGAAGGCCTATACACCCATCTTGACGCGGCTTGGGCCGGCACGGCGATGATTTGCCCAGAATTCCGCGCGATGTGGGAGGGTGTGGAACGTTTTGATAGCGTTGTCTTCAACCCACACAAATGGCTGGGAGCACAATTTGATTGCGCCGCCCACTTCTTGCGTGATCCAGACGCTTTGCGCCAAACCTTGGCTATTCGCCCTGAATACTTGCGTACTCATGGGACCGAAGACGTAACTGATTTCTCTGAATGGTCCGTTCCCTTGGGCCGCCGTTTCCGCGCATTAAAGCTTTGGTTTGTGATGCGGAACTACGGCATGGAAGGGTTGCGGAGCCGTATCCGCAATCACGTCAAATGGTCCCAAGCATTGTGCAATCGTCTGCGCCAGCACGATGACTTTGAGATTATAACGGATCCAATCTTGTCCCTATGGACCTTCCGCATGAAAGGCACCGGTGACGTTGATAGTTTGAACCAAAAACTGGTGGATGCAATCAACGATGACGGTGAGATTTACATCACCCAAACCTTTGTAGACGGTCAGAAAGTAATCCGCTTTCAGGCTGGGCAGTTTGATTGTGAAGAGCGTGATTTTGATGCGGCTTATGATGCGATCACAAGAATCGCAGCAAAATTCACCTAAACCCGTGACTGCGCGTAACGCGCGCAGCCATACAATGCAGCATTGTCCTCAGTAATGACAAACAATGGCACCTGACCAAAGCGACCCGAGAAAGTTTCGTCTTTACTAGCTTCAGCCGCAATTACTTTGGCTGCGGATTCTGAGCTGACGATGGCGCGTGCTACGCTGCCGTTAAAGTACAGACCAGCCAAAGGCATATATTGGTAGGTTAGCTCACAGCAGAACATACCCAAGGCTTGGGCAAAAAGAGCAACCGTCTGTGCACCCTCTGAAGAGGTTGGTGCTGTAATTTGTGCGGGATCCGTTGCTTTGAAGCCAAGTGCGATATGCAATGCCGCGAGTCCGTCACCTGAAAACAGCGCTTCAACCTTGTGAAAACTGCTGGCCTTGTCCCCGACTGCTTCTTGCAAAACGGCCATCACGCTACTTGGAAGGCTTGCGTGGCCCAACTCAGCCTCAATCACGTGTCCTTCATGGCACATGCTAACATTGAACCCCGTTGCGATACCTGCAACCAGCGCTTGATCACCGTGAGGCTTACCACCACCAATTTGGGTCACAACGTGATCAGGCAAAACATCCAACGCATAGCCAAGGGCTGCCAGATCGTTCAAAAGATACGCCTGTTTCAAACCCAAACTTTGCGCCAAAACGTCCGTATCAAACATCCAATCGCCATTGGTCAACTTACCTTTGCCACCTGAAACAGGTCCCGCAATCGCGGCACAAAGGTTTGTTGGCTTCACGCCATCTAAAGTCGCGACATAGGATTGCGCAGCTTCAAGGAAGCTGTCGACTTCTGTATTTGAATACCGAATAGAACTGTCCGCGATTATGCCATTGCTATTGGCCAAAGCAAATCGTGTGTTGGTTCCGCCTACGTCGGCGACGAGTGTTAGATCGTTTGTCATTATGCTTCTTTTTGATGTGGGTGCTTACCGAGAATAATCATGCTCAATAGATCATCATCCGTGACAGAATCCACATCAACTGTCCCAACCAATTTACCATTTTTCATAACCGAAGCGCGATCGCACAAGGTCATCACATCGTGGATGTCGTGACTGATAAGAAAAATCCCAATACCTTCCGCTTTTAGCTTTTGAATTAGTTCAGAAACCATTTGTGTTTCATGCGGCCCAAGGGCGGCTGTTGGTTCATCCATGATCAGGATTTGCGCGTTAAAATATACAGCCCGAGCAATGGCAACTGATTGGCGTTGCCCACCAGAAAGCGCTGAAACCGGATCGTTGAACTTTTGGAAATTTGGGTTGAGTCGCGCCATGATTTCGCGTGCTTCTGCTTCCATCGCATCATCATCGACCAAACCAAATGGCGTCACCAATTCGCGCCCCAAGAACAGGTTGCTGGCGGTGTCCAAGTTATCGGCCAAAGCCAATGTCTGATAGATCGTTTCAATGTTATAGCTACGTGCATCACGCGGGTTTCTGATCTCGGCTTTTTCGCCGTTGATCAGGATTTCACCTGAATCCATTGCATAGGCACCAGATAGGATTTTGATCAGCGTGGATTTGCCCGCACCATTGTGACCAAGCAGGCCAACAACTTCGCCAGGGTGCAGCTCAACGCTGACGTGGTCCACGGCATGAACGCCGCCAAAAGAGATGCAGATGTCGCGCATTTCGACGAGGGGTGTGTTTGTATTGTTCATGACTGCTGTCCTCACTTCGCGTTTTTGCGGTAAAGATTGTCGAGATAGACGGCAAAGACCAAGACAGCGCCGACAACGATTTGTTGGATGGCTGCATCAAATCCAATCAGCACCATTCCGGTTTGTAGCGATTGCATCACTAGGGCTCCCAGAACCGCACCATAAATTGTGCCGATACCACCTGCCAAAGACGTGCCGCCAATAACTGCCGCTGCGATCACATACAGTTCGTCCAAAGTACCCAGTGCGTTTGTTGCAGACCCCAAACGGGCCGAAGCAACAACAGCGGACAAGCCTGTGAGGAACCCCATCAAGGCAAAGATTTTAACAGTCATCCATTTGGTATTAATCCCCGACAATGTTGCTGCCTCTGGGTTACCCCCGATTGCGTAAACATAGCGACCAAAGCGTGTGCGCTGCATCAGTATGGTCATGCAAATGACCACAACAACTAAGATCAAAACTGGGATCGCAAAACCGTGGCTGATGAACAGACCTTCTGCTGGAACTTCGATGCCCGTTTCAGCGACATAGCGTTTCACGATACCTTTTGGCCAAGGGTATGAATTTACCAATAAGACAGAGCCGATCACCGCAGCGCAGCTGATACCACCGATAAAGTAGTCAGCCCAAATTGGACGCATGACAAAACCAAAGCGAGTGCGTTGTTTGCGGCTGTTCAAGACCATGACCACAACTGCGATACAGCCCAATGCGCCAACGATCCAACTGCCCACTTCGCCAACGGCACCGTAAGGTCCGCCGCCCAGCAATTTGAACGTTTGATCGACAGGGGAAATTGTTTCACCGCTTGTGATCAAGAAGGCAACGCCGCGCCATACAAGCAAACCACCAAGGGTCACGATAAAAGCGGGGATTGAGCGATAGGCTATCAACCAGCCGTGGATTGCGCCAACAAAGGTACCTGCGATCATGCCAACAACAACTGCGATGATCCAGATCATTGGATGTCCAACGCCCATCAACGGTGGTAAAATGTAAACTTGGGTCACACCCATAACGACCGCACAAAAACCCAAGACAGAGCCGACGGATAGGTCAATGTGGCGAGTGACAATAACCAGAACCATGCCACAGGCCATAATTCCAATCGACGATGTTTGAACCGAAAGGTTCCAAAGGTTGCGCGGCGTTAGAAACGCACCAAAACCGTTAAATACTGCGCCGTAAACATGGAAGCCAATCCAGATCAGTGCGAGTGCGCCCAACATCCCAAGCAGTCTTGTGTCAAGTTCAGTCGCCTTAAGAAAGCGGGCCAAAGGACCACCTTTATCCTGAGGCGGTAGGCCGTGGGGTGGCGCAGTTTTGGTTTCGGTTGTGTTGCTCATGTCGATATCCAATGTACGGTCACGCCAATCTTACACCACAAAAGTGCAGCGACGAAGGGCGGCGGCAGAATGTTAGGGAATTAAGTAGATAACACCGGCGACAGTTTTTGCCGCCGGTGTCGGTAGGATTAGTTACAGCCAGCAACGCCATCCATGGCGCCTGCGCATACTTTGTCCTTAGCGATGTGACCTGCGTCGATCACTGCGCTGATGTTGTCTTTCGTGACAGGTGTTGGATCAAGGAAGATTGCGTTCATTTCAACGCCCTTGGAACCACCGGACCACTTAACTGCGCCCTCGATGTCTGAAAGTGCAGCACCACCAGCCAAAGCAACTGCGATACGACCAGCTGCTCCACCTAGATCGCCTGCGTTTTTCCAAACTGAAACAGTTTGTGTACCACGTGCAACACGGTTCAACGCTGCGTGGTCGCCATCTTGGCCACCCACTGGAACTGCAAGGCCTTGCGCTTCAAGTGCAGCAATTGCACCCCCAGCCATACCGTCGTTTTCCGCCAATACAGCGTCAACTTCGTTATTTGCAGATGTCAGGATTTGCTCCATGTTTTTCTGAGCGTTGTCAGGCTTCCAACCATCAGTGAATGCTTCACCAACAATTGTGATTGTGCCAGCAGCAACATCATCACCGATGACTTCCATCATACCTTCAAGAAGGAACAATGCGTTTGGATCGCCTTTGTCGCCCTTGATGATCGCGTAGTTGCCAGTTGGCTGAACAGCTTTCACTGACTCCGCGATAATACGGCCAACGCCTTTGTTGTCGAACGTGAGGTAGAACGTGCGATCGTCTTCGATCAAACGGTCATAGCCAACAACTGGAATGCCTTCTGCTTCTGCTTGATCAACAGCTGGACCGATTGCGTCTTTGTCCATTGCTAGAATGATCAACGCATCCGCACCTTGTGCGATCAATGCTTCAACGTCAGTCAACTGCTTAGAAGCAGATGCTTGTGCGTCAGCAGAGATATATTTCGCGCCAGCAGCTTCCAAAGCAGCTTTGATCGCCGCTTCATCAGTTTTCCAGCGCTCTTCCTGAAAGTTTGACCAGCTTACGCCGACGATTACATCGTCAGCCAATGCCGCTGTGCCCATGACAACACCGGTCATGACTGCGGCTGCAGTTTTAAATAGTTTCATGTGTTCCTCCCAAAACGAACAGAACCCTCCGCCGGAATCGCCCGGCGGTTGGGGATGAAGCAATGTAGACCCTTTTTAATTCGGATTGCAAATTAAATTGGACATCACCAAAAAAAAAATCATCCTTTATGTCTAGGCCTCATATTCTTATAAGGTTTTTGAAGGGGAGTGACCTATGGCTTTTGGACATCAACGCGAGCAAGGACGGCATATTTTGCTGCGCGAGATCGAGCGCCGCGGCCCAATTCCGCGAATTGACCTTTCGCAAAACACGGGAATCAGCCGGGCGACTGTGACCACAGTTACGGCCGAATTGCTCCGCGATGGACTGATCGAAGAGATCCCACGCGATTCTGATTCCGCGACTGACATGAAGCGCGGCCGTCCTCGTGTTGATCTAAAGATCGCAAGTGATGCCCATTTGGTTGCAGGCATCAAAGTGTCAGGCCATTCGATTTCTTTGATGTTGGT
>JAGSGK010000097.1 GCA_023955215.1 Paracoccaceae bacterium | reverse complement strand
TAGGTTGTCAGTTACGCAGCTGGGCGTTTTGAATTTTAAGCCAGACATAGAGCCAGACAGATGCTCGTTAAACAACGTACATTACCGCTATCCGAATCTTGATTTGCGAGTCTATTTCCGCCACGCGCCCGCACGCCTGCGCATCGCTGCAAACATGTTTGTTTTGGCATGCGGTTACTGTAGCTGTTTGCCTGCTGAGACCACTCTGGTCCGCCTAAGGCGCAGCAGGGGCTGGGTGTGGGGTTAGGCTGAGTGTGTAGGGCTGCAGAATTATGGCACCAAGACTGTAGCACCCAATGTCTTGCCTGACTCGATGGCCTCATGAGCCTTCACTGCGTCTTTGAGCGCATATTCGTAGTTTATGTTGGCCTCTAGGATACCGTCGCCAATCGCTTTAAATAAATCACGCGCAGTCCATTCTAGGTCTGAACGCTTCGCCACGTAGTGCATAATGGCAGGCCGTGTTATGAACAAAGATCCACGACGCCCTAAATCTTGGATGATGTCGACTGGATCAGGTGGGCCAGAAACATGTCCATATGCAGCGCAAACACCCATTGGCCGAAGGCTATCCAAGGAAGCCCGCATAGTATCCTTACCAATCGCTTCATATACAACTGCGCAACCCTCGCCGTCGGTTACCTCGCGAACAACATCAACAAAATTTGTTTCGCTACGTACGACTGGGTAATGGCAGCCTGCAGCGCGCGCAACTTCCGCCTTTTCCTTTGTACTGACAGTCCCAACTATCACTGCTCCCAAGGCCTTGGCCCATTGGCATAAAATTAAACCCATACCGCCTGCCGCTGCATGAACCAGTATAGTGTCTCCAGGTTGAACCGCGTATGTTCGATGCAGCAGGTAATGTGCTGTCATGCCTTTCATAAGCAGTGCAGCAACCGTTTTGTCATCGAGATTTTCAGGCATATGCAGCAGTTTATCAGCAGGATAGTTACGAGTTTCGGAATAGCTCCCCAACGGAGGGATACCGTATGCCACGCGGTCGCCACTTTTGAAGTTGCTCACACCATCGCCAACACTTTCCACTATGCCGACGCCTTCGAAGCCAATAACCACTGGGGAAGGAGGGACTATCCACGGATGCGAAATTCCACCACGGTGATAGGTATCGGCAAAATTTACGCCAACTGCAGTATGTCTTAAACGTACTTCACCAGGAGCTGGATCTGGCACGTGCCAGTCTTGCCATTGCATGGCACTTGGTGGCCCCAGTTTATGTATAACCTGTGCTTTTGACATACGAATTATTCTCCATTTGACTGTGGCTAGCAATTGAAAGATTGGTTTATTAAGGCATATTGAGAAAAAAATGTCATCAAATTTTAGACTAGAGGGTTATCAAGATTTCTGTTTCATAAAGCCGCAATCATCAAGCTTAACCCCACAAGTTTATATCAGTTAAAACTCGCCTGAAGCGGGTCAGGTGGCTCTGTAAGACAGAACTAATCGAGGCGGGCAGAGTTACCTTGCAACATCTTTTGATGACAAAAATTCTCCATTTCGCTTCGTTAAAACTAGCCCTCATTTCCCCTCTCGGCCGTCTGGTCTGCTAGAGGCGCAACGGGGGCTTAGTGTGGGGTTAAGTTGAGCGTGTGGAGCTGTAGGAACGTCATCTTTATTCACGCACCAATTAAAGCTAACCCGTGCCGCTGCTCTCGCTGAGTGGCGCCAATTATTGAGCGCATAGATTCAGGCTGCGCTAGCAATCTGATGCGAGTTCTCATTCGTCTGACAGCTGCACTTCTAAAGCTGCTATCATCGTCATCCGGGTCGGGCAAGATAACCGGATTGACAGGTTGCTCGACTGCAACCAAACCCCTGTTAATCTTTGTTGCAGAGTTTCAAAGCGCTAACTCATGATCATACATCGGCTCATAGGTTTCAGGTGTGTGGAAGCCCACCAGACGAGACTGCCGCACTGCAACGTCAAAGGTGATGGCTGAGAATTTTGTCACATAAACAGAGAGTTTAAAAAAGGGTTCCCGTCTTGATTTTTGGTTAAGACAGGGACAACGGTTGATTCTCCAGAATGGTCTCCATCGCGAAGAGCCCTGTCACCGTCTCTAATTCCAGTTTAGAGGTCAGTTGCTTGTAAACTTTGTCGTATCCAGACATTGATGATGTAACCACCTTGATCAGGTAATCCCAATCACCACCTATCCGATGGACATCAACAATCTCTGGGATTGTCGCTACGTGAACTCGGAATTCGCGCTGCCAACATTCGCTATGCCTCCGTGTTTTGATCATCATGAAAACTGTCAGATCAAGCCCGACAAGCTTGGCATTCAAACGCGCTCCATAGCCTTCGATCACGCCCAATTCGTTCAGCCGCTTTATCCGCCTCCAGCACGCATTTTGAGACAGGCCCACCTTAGATGCGACGTCCCGTTGTGAGAGTGCCCCGTCACGCTGTAAGGTAGTGAGAATTTTGCGATCTATGCCATCAAGTTCTATCATTTGATCGAATTTATTCTACAATCAGGTATAATCAAGGGAAATATTTGCACATTGGTGTTTCTATACTGATAAAATGTAAATTTAGAGGCCAGCATGACCAAATCGCAGAACCTTTTTGAAAAATTTCGCGCGATGATTAAGACTGATAACATCATAGCTGACCTTGCTAACGGACTGATTGGACACCATGCAATCATCAGCGGGCCTCTTGGCAACAAGCCCTTGTTGTATGCTGACTATGTTGCCTCTGGGCGTGCGTTGCGGCAAGTTGAAGACTTTGTGTTAACCGAGCTGCTACCGTTTTACGCCAACAGCCACACAGAAGCCTCTTATGTCGGTGGATTTATGACACGTTTGCGTCGTGAAGCGCGGGATATCTTGCGGGCTGAAGTAAACGCATCAAAAGCTCACGCCGTGATATTTACTGGATCGGGCGCAACAGCGGGTATTAACCGAATTGTCCATTTGATCGGCCTTGAGGAAATGGTTTCCAAAAGACTGACACCCGTAGTTTTGATAGGTCCGTATGAGCATCACTCAAACATTCTGCCATGGCGTGAAAGCGGTGCGGAAGTGATCGAAGTTCTTGAGGCAGAAAGCGGTGGGCCCTGTATGACCTCGCTGTCGCAAACACTCAAACGCGTTAAAGGCCGACCAATTATTGGTGCGTTTTCTGCTGCGTCGAATGTATCAGGGATTGTAACAGATGTTGTCGCTGTAACGCGTGTGCTGAAAGCTGCAGGGGCAATAGTGGTTTGGGATTATGCAGGCGGCGCACCCTATTTACCGATAGATCTTTGCCCGGCACATGACGCATTAATTGACGCAGTGGTTGTGTCCCCCCACAAATTTGTTGGAGGCCCACAGGCTAGCGGCGTTCTAATCTTGCGCCATGACATAGTTCAAACTAATACGCCCACATTATCGGGCGGCGGCACCGTGCGGTTCGTTTCACCCACAAGCCACGACTACTCTAATAACCTTGAGGCCCGTGAGGAAGCAGGGACACCTAACGTGATTGGCGATCTGCGTGCCGCACTGTGCTTCATCGTAAAATCGGTCATTACACAAGATTTCATTACCAAGCGTAACCGCGATAATCTTGCCAAAGGTTTGACCGCGTGGATGCCGCACCCCAACATTGAGATACTCGGCAATACCCAATGTGACAGGCTGCCAATCTTTTCGTTTCGATTGCGAGATGGCAAAGGCGGCTTTGTACATCAGCAATTGGTGACACGGCTCTTGTCCGATTGCTTTGGCATTCAGACACGGGGCGGTTGTGCATGTGCGGGCCCTTATGTTCACCGTATTCTGGATATTGGTAAAAACGCATCCGATGCGATACGTGATGAAATTCTGTCTGGGAATGAGATTGAAAAGCCTGGTTTTGTACGTTTGAACTTCAGCTATCTTGCGACAGACTCTGAGGTCAACAGTATTATTTCTGCAGTGCTGGAGCTGGCTGATAGCGCTGGAGATCACGTCGAACGCTATTCCTGCGATCCAACCACGGCTATTTTTATGCCGACAAAAAGTTCTAATCAGTGGACCACTAACGGCTGACCCCGATAGCATCATTTGGAGGAATGGAATTCCGGATACTGCGTGGCGATATCGTCAGTGACATTTCCTTAGGTGGCTTAAAAATATTCTCTGGCCCAAATTGTCTACCTCAATAGCGCTTGCACAACTCAGGGAACTCTATCTGGATCCAACGCGACGAGCGCCCTTTGATATTTTGCATGACATTGGACAGGGACAATTTTGGCGGTGCCGACAAGAACATGTGGACGTGATTGAGGCCCAGAACGCCCTTCATGATATGTACTCACATCTGTGTGATAATTTCGTGTATCTGCTAACGCATCAGGCCCGGGAAAACCTTGTATCGATACTTTGTGGCCCACACGCCATTAAATCTATGGTAAATTTTACGTGACTCACTATCAAATGACGCGCGATACTGCAGGCGTGGCTAATTTTGACCCACCAAAGCCAACTAATTTTTAAAATGGAGTGTAGAATTCGCATTAATAGGCTGTATGATCGTGGCTATCCATACGATCAACAGGGGAATACCATGAACAAACTTTTTAGAAACGTCGTAATTGGACTAATTGGCGCTGGCGTCAGCCTTTCAATGGCAACGGCCGAGGTGTGGCGGTTCAATAACTTTCTGCCCGAAACTCGACCCGAAACCGCTCAACTTGAGCAATTCGTAACAGAGGTCAATGAGGCGCTTGGTGGTGAAACCGAACTCAAGCTCTACAGCGGAGGATCCTTGGGGTTGCCAAATACTGATACGCTACGTTTCCTACCCTCTGGTGCCGTGGAGATGAGCCTGATGTGGGCTAACTATTTGGGTCGAGATGCACCAGCGCTTAGCTCGGTTGTGGTACAAGGCACCATCGGTTCCATCGAGGAATTCGAAAAGGCAATCCCGACCGTACGTGAGATTTACGAAGAAGAATTTGCCGAATGGGATGTGGCCTCCGTTGGTTATGCAGCTATTCCGATGTTGTCAGTTTCTGTCTTCTGCCGTGATGAGCCTGTGCGCACCATCGAAGATCTCAAGTCCAAAAAGCTGCGTGTTTGGGCGCGTGATCAAGTCGAAACCTTTACGCGTCTTGGCGTTTCTGCACAGATCATTCCGCAAGACGAAATGTATGTTGCGATGAAAACTGGCGTGGTAGATTGTGCTTTATATCCTGCACTTTATGCCCACACGGTTTCCTTGCAGGAAGTCTCAAAGTATGCATCATTTCTTTATCCTATGGCATCTGGACCCTATGTGATCGGCGTGGCCCAGAACCGCTGGGATGCGACAGACGACACGATCAAGGCCGCGATCGAGACAGCCGCCACTGGTCTTTGGGAGCGCACAAATCAGTACGAAGCTGACTTTCAACGAGAACTTGACGCTCGTGAAGCGCTCGTTGATGGCGGTATCGTTTGGGGTGAGGATTTCTCAAACGAAGACCGCGATGCCTTTGTCAGCGTCGTCACCGAGATTTGGGAAAAACTGGCCGAGGAAGCAGGCGGCAACGCACCTGCATATCGCGAACGTGTTCTGACTGCGCTAGGTCGTTAAGTCGCGACGATGTTACTTGGACTTAAGAAAACTATTTCGCTGGGGCTGGAGTATCTGGCCCTAGCGTTTGCAGCACTTGCCGGTGTTGGACTCGTCGCCATAGTCGGCACTATCGTGACCAGCGTCATCATGCGCAAATTTGCCAATACGCCACTACATATTACCGAAGAAGTCGTTGGACTGCTGCTAAGCGTCGCCCTTTTTCTAGGACTGCCCATGGTCACACTGCTGTCCAAACACGTGCATGTTTCGCTATTGACTGCCTACACAACCGGTAGGCCAAAGTCCCTGCTGCAAATGGCGGCACTGTTTGTGGGCATTGTGTTTCTTGGCTGGCTGATCTGGCAGACGATCCCGTGGTTTGAATTTGCCTTCAAACGCGGCATAAAAACCGAAACCACACGTATTTTACTTTACCCATGGATGGCACTGATGCCGCTTTCACTGACTCTGGCCTGCACGATCCTAATTGCGCGTCTGTTTGGTGTCATCGATAGGTCGTCGGCCAGCGAAGCCCAGACTTTATCACTAGATAAGGCGCACTAATGTCCTTCTGGATCACATTGATCAGTGGCGTCATCGTGACCGCAGGCACTGGGGTAGCATTGGGTGCAGCCCTTGGCCTTACTGGGCTATTTATTCTGCAATTCTATTCAAATGGGGCCACATCCGTTGCCATAGACGCGATCTGGAACGTATTCAATTCATTTACCTTGAGCGCCGTGCCGATGTTCATCCTTCTGGGTGAGATTTTGTTGCGTAGTGGGATCAGTGAGCGGGCCTATTCCGCCTTTGCGCCAGTGTTTCGTCGCGTGCCGGGCGGGCTGCTACATACCAACGTCGCTGTTTGCACTCTGTTTGGCGCGGTCAGTGGGTCCAGCCTGTCAACCGCTGCTGCTGTTGGATCGGTTGCCTATCCCGAGATGTCCAAACGCGGCTATGATAAAGATACGGTTGTCGGCAGCTTGGCCGGTGGTGGGACGCTTGGCTTATTGATTCCGCCTAGCCTTTCGTTCTTGATTTACGGCGCTCTTACAGAGACGTCGATCGGCAGGCTATTCGCAGCAGGTATCATTCCTGGCTTGCTAGTGGGCGCGATGTTCATGACCTACATTTTGGTGAAATGCATACGCAATCCTGCGATTGCGCCACGTGATCCTATCAGGTCATCATTGCCCAACATCTTGAAAGGGTTCCGTCACATTTGGCCCCTACTCGCGCTGATCTTTGCGGTTATTGGTTCCATCGTCGGGGGAATAGCCACGCCGACTGAATCTGCAGGCGTCGGCGTCGTACTGGCCATCGTGATTTGCTCTATTTGGGGCGAACTAACACTCGCCAAACTGATCGAGGCGATCTACCAGTCAGTCCTCTTGTTCTCTTCTATCGGCTTTTTGGTGCTCGGTGCCACGATACTTGCGCAATCAGTTAGCATTCTTGGGCTACCCCAACAAATCCTTGAAGGTATCGCCCAAAGCGGCTTCGGGACCTATAGCGTGCTACTTATCGTCATCCTGATCTACTTGGTTCTTGGTTGCTTCTTTGACGGTCTGTCGCTGATGATTATGACTCTGCCAGTCGTGTTTCCACTACTAACGGGCCTTGGGTTTGACCCCATTTGGATCGGTGTGATTATAACTATTGTGATTGAGATTGGGCAGATAACACCACCCGTGGGGCTGAATCTTTCCGTACTCACCGCACTCACCAACAACGAGGTTTCTCTGGGCCGAGTTGCCTATGCGACAGTGCCCTATTGGCTTATCCACCTTTGCGCGATTGCGGTCCTAACCCTGTTCCCGATATTGGCGCTTTTCTTGCCAAACCTATTGTTCTAAGGAGCGTCTACCGCCATGAAAATCAAACTAAAGCCCAAGACTTTTGGTCCTGTTTTTGCGTTTTTTGACCCTTCAAAAGAGGTACAATATGCCACAACTGATATAAGCGAGCGCACGCCGCATGCACCGCCAGGATCTCCGGTGGATATGTTGTTGGCGTCACTCGCCTTTTGCATGGTGAAATCGGTAGAATGGGCGGCCAAAGATCAAGGCGAGACGCTGCTTCCTTTCTCGGTCAAGGTCGCCGGTACAAAAACCCCCGATCTACCCTGGCGGGTCGAAGTGATGGAAGTCACACTCTTCGGCGGTCTAGTAGAGGACGCCACCGCGACACCACAGATCGCAAAACTTGCCAAGTCAATCTGTACGGTCAGTAATACTTTAAACTGCGAGATTTCCCTCACTTTAGAGCCTAAGGATGGCTGATCGGCTGCCAGGCGCTAAGGTACCGGTAGACACGCAAATCACGATAGAAATGCTTGAGAACACACCGGCGCAAGTCTACGCTCACCTACGAGACACGCAACCTATTGTGCGACTTCAAGCACTTGGCGGACGGATTGTCTTTACCAAAGCCGAGGATGTCACCCGTGTCAAAACTGACGCAGCTCATTTCTGGTCAAGCGATACGACAAGTCCAATGCAGCGCGCCTTTGGCGGGCACACGCTGATGCGTAAAGACGGCTGCCCCCACCTGCGCGAACGCCGCGCAATGATGCCGGCGCTGACACCCGAATACATCCAACACTGGCAACCTACATTTGAAGAACTGACCAATAAGCTTCTTGACCAACTGGCAACGCAAGACACCGTTGATCTATCATCTGCCTTTGCCTCGCCCCTGTCCACTGGATATCTCAAAATTGTGCTTGGTCTGGATGAAGATGGCGCGGACCGATTGTTCGATTGGGCAAGCGCATTGGTCCACGGCGCAATGAACGCCAGCAATGATCCCAAGGTCTTTGCTGCAAGCGATCGCGCAAATGCCGAAATGAATGACTGCTTTGATCGTATGATCAAGCAACACCGTGCCTCACCTGATGGCTCTGTTTTGTCAACAATGACCAATGCGGAGGACCCCATTGAGTTGTCGCAGATCAGGACGAACATGAAAATCTGTATTGGTGGGGCTGTGATTGAAACACGCGATGCGTTGCTCTCGACACTTTATGGCTTACTGAGTAATCCAGACCAGTTGCGCGATTGCATTGCATCAAAGAAATGGGGTAAGGCCTGCGAAGAAGGCCTACGTTGGGTCGCCCCAATCCAAGCCAGCCCAAGGATCGTGAAAAAGGCGCTAGTGATGCGTGGGCTAAATATTCCACAGGGTGAGACAGTGATGGCTATTCAGGCCTCTGCCAATCACGATGTCAGTTACAGCACCGCGCCCGATCGCTTTGATATTTGCCGATCTGGACCACCGCACCAGTCCTTTGGTGAAGGCGCACATGCCTGCCTTGGTGGCCCCTTGTATCGCCTTTTGGCGGCACAGGTTGCGCTGCCAAAACTCTTCGAGCGATTTCCGGCTCTCGCTCTGGACACATCCTCGCCCGTTATGTTTCATGGATTTGCCTTTCGGGGGCCGAAGGCCAATCGTGTCAAGTTATAAA
The DNA here is from genome assembly GCA_023955215.1 of Paracoccaceae bacterium. Taxonomy (GTDB): domain Bacteria; phylum Pseudomonadota; class Alphaproteobacteria; order Rhodobacterales; family Rhodobacteraceae; genus Ascidiaceihabitans. Next base: position 795 of record JAGSGK010000097.1, on the reverse strand, counting down.
TTGGGTCCTGCGGACAAAACGAGCTTGAGACGGGCAGGGTGGTCTCGTAGCCTCTCCGTATGACAAAACACTCCCCATTCAGGTACATGAAACCTGGCCCGGGGTTCTTAAACTACCTTGCCTAGGACCGGGCATCAAGAACCAGGGCCCACGGTCCATTCACCACCCACCGTCGGCCTACTTAAGGTTGTTACATGTGCACAGGTGGCGTTGGTTAGTTTTACTCGGTCCATGGACCGTGGACCAACGGCAGAGGGTTACTGTACGTAATCGCTACAGTTGATCTGTAGGGCTAAGGACCTCTCACCACTATTGTAAGGCCCCGCGTCTCGGACCACGGGCCTTTAGTATTAGCGTTATAGATTCATTGGACGGGGGTTTTGTTTGCCAATACCAACTGACGAAGCAGACATTGCGTTGGCCAAGCACTAACGGCTGCTATGCGGGACAAAGCTGCCGCTCGGAGCCGTCGGTAAAATGACCGGGTTTATAATATGCGCCAAGATTTACAGCGAACGTGACGCCAGCAAAGCGCGAAAACGGACGGCTTAAGCGCCGGATAGCGAGATTTGGCTGAGGCCAAGGACTAGACACGCGAGACGTTTCTGTCTGCCGTCAGCTCTTATATGTCTAAATAGGGTCATTTGCTAAGAGAGGGTTTGTTGCTGCTCGTAACCACTGAGGAGTGGACGATTAGAAAGACACCGTCGATCTAGCCTTGTAGGCCTCCGGCTTTGACCAGGTCCATTTTTGCCCACAAGCCAAGACTGCTCAGTGGCAACGGCTCAACTGAAG
>JAGSGK010000041.1 GCA_023955215.1 Paracoccaceae bacterium | reverse complement strand
TATCCTGCCGCCTTATCTATGGATGCTCCTCTTTTTTTTGGTGCCCTTCCTCTTTGTGCTGAAAATCAGCTTTTCCGAAGCGGTCATCGCAAGCCCCCCCTACGCGCCCCTATTCGAATATGACCGCGACGAAGGTGTGGTAAGGGCCGTCTTCCGGTTGTTCAATTACGAATATTTGATCGATGATGATCTCTACATAACAGCCTACCTCAATTCTCTTCGTATTGCCGCGATATCCACCGTGATTTGCCTACTCATTGGCTACCCGATGGCCCTCGCAATCGCGCGCGCACCGCGAGATAACCAACCGCTCCTCCTCATCGCGATCATGCTCCCGTTTTGGACCAGCCTGCTAATTCGCGTCTACGCTTGGATTGGTATCCTGCGCCAAGACGGGGTGATCAATAATATCCTGCTGAAGCTTGGCATTATCAACGAACCATTGATCCTACTCCAAACGACCTTCGCGACGTTTATAGGAATTGTTTACGCATATTTGCCGTTCATGATTTTGCCGCTCTACGCAGTTCTTGAAAAGCAAGATACGTCATTGCTGGAGGCCGCCAGAGACCTCGGTGCCCGCCCAGTCGTGACCTTTTTCACTGTCACTTTTCCGCTGTCCTTACGTGGTGTCATCGCCGGGTCAATGTTGGTGTTCATCCCAGTTGTGGGTGAATTTGTCATCCCCGAACTATTGTCTGGAAACTCGACCTTGATGATCGGCAAAGTTTTATGGTCCGAGTTCTTTTCCAATCGGGATTGGCCGGTGGCCAGCGCAGTTGCTGTTGTCATGCTTTTGGTTTTGTTGATCCCAATCGTGATCTTTCAGAACATGCAATCAGAAGATCGGAGTTGAACCATGCCTAAATTCCTCAAAATCTCGCTTTGGATTGGTATGGCATTTCTGTACCTGCCTATCATCAGCCTCATAATCTACAGCTTTAACGCATCGCGTCGTGGCAACATCTGGGGCGGTTTCTCCACCCACTGGTACGGGGAGTTGTTTCAAGACGAACAAATCCTGAATGCCGCTTGGATCAGCCTGAAAATTGCAGTCTTCAGCGCCTCCGGTGCGACAGTTCTGGGTGTGATGGCGGCAATTGTTCTGGTGCGCTTTGGCCGCTTTCGCGGGCGCGCGCTGTTTTCCGGAATGGTTTCCGCTCCGTTAGTGATGCCCGAGGTGATCACAGGCATTTCACTACTGCTGCTGTTCATCTCGGCTGAACAAATCTTTGGGTGGCCTGCGGGACGGGGCGTTCTAACTGTGACGTTGGCCCATATTACGTTTTGTACAGCCTTCGTTATTGTCGTGATTCAGCCACGATTAGTAGACTTGGATCGCTCTCTTGAAGAGGCCTCACGAGATCTTGGGGCTGGGCCGGCAACGACCTTCTTCCTGATTACGCTGCCACTCATCGTTCCCGCGTTGGCATCCAGTTGGTTGTTAGCTTTCATTCTGTCTTTTGATGACCTGGTGATCGCGTCGTTCACATCCGGGCCGGGCGCGACCACGCTGCCAATGTTAATTTTCTCAAAGGTCAAAATCGCGGTATCACCGGACGTCAACGCACTGGCTACGTTGATCATACTGATCGTCGGCATAGGTCTGTGTGTCGCGATGCTGGGCCTTCGGAAAGGCAAAAAGTAACCTGCACAGGTGTTCATACTATTTGAAAAGGGCCCTCAATTCCGTAGCCAGTAGATGGACAAGGTTTTTGCGGGGGGAGTTTTCCCGGCTGGCGACAACGACGAACCGGCAGGCGCCCTTCTTCCCAAGCGGGATTGTTTGAATACCCTGAGGGTCCGCAGACAATGCCTGCTTTGGCAGTATCGAGACACCGAGGTTGTGGCGGACAAGGGCCGCCACGCCTTCAAAGGAATTTACTTCCATCGTTGACCGAACCGTGACCCCGGCCTGTTTCAACATTGCTTCTACATCGCGGGTCAGCCTTGATCTGCGGTCGAACCAAATAAAGGGCTGCGATTGTAACAAGCGGATGGGATCCGTATCGGCTACCCCTGACGCCACGATAAGCCGATACGGTTCTTCGCAGATATGCTCGATTGATAAGTTTGGCACCGCATATCCGGGGTCAGTTACCAATGCAGCATGGATCGACCCATCCAGAACCTGATCGATTAGGATTTGGGATAGTCCCGATGCAACCTCGATATCCAGATCGGGTTGTTTGTCGTGTAAATTGGCCAAAACCGGTGCCATCAGGTCTTTGATGACCGACGGTACGGCACCAATGATCACGCGCCCAACAAGGCGGTCCCCATCGGCCAATGCACGAATATCGCTCGCTGCGTCTTCGATGCGGTGCGCATGTTCCACCAATGCCATACCTTCACCCGTCAATGTGGGTGGGCGTTTCGAGCGATCCAAAATCTTAAATTGCAGTTCGTCTTCAAGGCTTTTGACCTGAAGGCTCACAGCAGAATGGCTTAGCCCAAGACTTTGCGCTGCGGCATTCAATGACCTGTGGCGCGAAATCGCGATGACTGTGCTGAGAAAGCGAAGATTCATAGATGCCCTACTGTTTGAAAAACTAACATTAGATTTAAGAAAGTATCGCTAACCCCACATAAGGTCAATCTAGTACAGTAATGCCAACCTCAGGACTCGATGGATGATATGGAAAAAACAGCCCTTAACGACCTTCGCATTCTGGACCTCAGCCGGATTTTGGCAGGCCCATCGTGTACACAGCTTTTGGGCGATCTTGGCGGCGATGTCATCAAGGTCGAACGCAAGGGACATGGCGACGACACCCGGAAGTGGGGGCCGCCCTATGTCGAACCATCCGAGGGTCCAGCGACCGAAAGCGCATATTACCTAGCCGCAAATCGCAACAAACGTTCTATCGCGTTTGATTTTGAGGACACTCAGGACCAAGAGAATCTGTTGGCGCTGATGGAAACCGCGGATGTTGTCGTTGAAAATTTCAAACCCGGCGGGCTGGTCAAATACGGTCTGGATTATACGCAATTGGCCGCACGTTTCCCCGCGCTCGTCTGGTGTTCAATTTCGGGCTTCGGCAAAACCGGACCGAATGCGCATCGCCCCGGTTACGATTTGTTGGCGCAAGGCTATGGCGGATTGATGAGCATCACCGGCGAGGCTGAGGGTGAACCGATGAAAGTTGGTGTCGGCATCACTGATCTTTGCACTGGGCTGCATGCGGCCGTGGCCATTCTGGCGGCTCTGCGTCACCGCGATGCGACCGGCGAAGGACAATTGATTGATCTGGCGCTCGTGGATGTGCAAATGGCGATGCTGGCCAATCAAGGCACCAATTACCTTGTTTCAGGAAAATCACCTACCCGTGCGGGCAATCAACATCCTAATATCGTACCCTATCAAGTGTTCGAAATGGCAGACGGCCATGCAATCGTGGCGGTTGGTAATGATGCGCAATACCAACGCTTCTGCGCGTTGATCGGCCTACCTGATCTGGCGGACGATCCTCGTTTCGCTACCAATGCCCTGCGTATTGAGAACCGTGAAATTATCGTCGCCCTTCTCGCGACACGATTGCGCGACATCCCGCGGGACGAATTATTGGCGGGTATGGACCGGAACAACATTGCTGGCGGGCCGATCAACACGGTCGGCCAAATTCTGGAAAGCGATCAGGCGCAAGCACGTGACATGAAAATAGAAATGACTCAGGAGACTGCCAAGTCCGGCAAAGTGACGATGATCGGAAACCCGATCAAACTGTCGCGCACACCGGTCACGTTTCGACACCCACCCCCCTTGTGTGGCGCCGATACCGAGGACGTTTTAGCCGAAATAGCCCAAGCACATAGAAACGAGCAAACATCATGACCCAACATGCCCCCTTCTCAATCAAAGCCCTCCCAGGCAACCCGTGGCTAGAGCGTATGCAGGCCCTATCACCCAATGTTGCAAAACGCGCAGCGCACTGGGATCAAAACCGCGAATACTGTTGGAAGAACATTTCCGAATTGGCGGATGCGGGGCTTATGGGCATGTCGATCCCGGAAAAATTTGGGGGTGGCGGCGCGTCGTTTTTGCAAGTGGCCCAAGTCGTCGAAGAGGCCGCACGCAATTGTACATTGACTGCACGCATTCTGGTCGAGGCAAATATGGGCGGGATCAGCGCGGTTATGGCTTATGGCAGTGACGCGCAACGCGCCTTCACCGCCCCCATCGTCCTGCAGGGCGACAAACCTGCAATTTGCATTACCGAACCCGGTGCCGGCAGTGCCGCCACAGAAATGACCACGCGCGCTGACAAAAAAGGCGATCGTTGGATTTTGAACGGCTGCAAACACTGGATCACGGGTGGCGGCGTTTCGAAGCTGCATCTGATATTTGCCCGCGCCTTTGACGAAAGCGGCGCAGAGCTAGGAATCGGCGGTTTCATCGTTCATGTTGACCCACAAAAGGGAATTGAGCCAAAAGGCTTTGAGGTTAGGCGCCGCGAACGCACAATGGGGTTGTGCGGCATGCCCGAGGCGGAGCTACACTTTACAGACATGGAAGTAGCAGACGATATGCTTGTTAGAACCCCGTCAGGCATGAAGCGCGGCTTTGCTGATCTGATGGGCGCTTATAACAGTCAGCGCGTCGGTGCAGGGACAATCGCGATGGGTGTCGCGGCGGGTGCGTTAGACCATGCCAAACGTTATTTGCGTGAACGTGAACAATTCGGACGTCCATTGGCGGAATTTCAAGGCCTGCAATGGATGATCGCGGACATGGATGCGATCGTGCATGCTTCGCGCCTGATGCTGTTTGAGGCGGCACAATCAGCTGATTGGGACGGCAATCAATTTCCCGACATGATGATGGCGGCCCGCGCTAAGACTTTTGCTTCTGAAGGGGCTATCAAAGTGGTGAATGACGCGCTTCAAATGTTTGGTGCGCGCGGCTATGGCGACCTGGAGCCGCTGGAGCGGATGTACCGTGACGTGCGTATGTTCACCATTGGTGGCGGCACAGCACAAATCTTGAAGTCACAAGTAGCAGGCGCCGTTTTGGGTGTAAAAATACCCCAAACGCGCGACGGATACTCAAAGGCACAACTGGTCCGAGAAGGAAATTAAGACATGCCGATGAAAACCTATGCTGACGCAGATGGGCTTGAATTCACCGCAAGCTCCCCGGACAGCGCTAACAAATTTGCTGATTTCACCTCTTCTTACATGGGTTTTCGCCGCGAGACCGGGGCGATCTTGAAAGACATTACCGACGCTGACCCCGATATGCCGATGGCGCGATGCGCCAAAGGGTATCTGGCGAAGCTTTTTGGCAGTTCAAACCACTCGGCGCGGGCAAATGTAATCTCGGCAGATCTGAACGATCATATCAAAGCCACAAATGCCAATGACCGTGAGCAGCGCCATGCCGCAGCCCTTACTGCATGGTGTGCAGGCGATCTGGATAAAACCACCCGCATCTGGGAGGAAATCCTCTTAGAGCACCCGCAGGATGGGCTGGCGCTACGCTTAGCACATTTTACCCACTTCTATTCTGGCGATGGTCGCAAAATGCGCGACTCCATGGCCCGTATCCTGCCGCTGTGGTCTAAGGATCATCGCAACTATGGGTTTTTACAGGGGATGTATGCATTCGGGCTAGAGGAATGCGGTCAATACGAAAAGGCGGAACGCTTTGGCCGGGCCGCGGTAGAGCGCAACCCGCAGGATGCTTGGTCCGTTCACTCGATTGCGCATGTTTTGGAAATGACCGAACGCCACGAAGAAGGCATCCAATGGGTCGCTGGTCTCGAAAGCGATTGGTCAACGGTGAATAATTTCCGCTTCCACTTATACTGGCACAAGAGCCTTTATCATCTTGAACGCGGCGAATTTGACGCGGTTATGCGCATCTATGATGAGCAGGTTTCATCTGACATCGAATCTAATTTCTATCTCGATATCTGTAATTGCTCCTCGCTTCTGTGGCGATTGGAAATGTTCGGCATCGACGTAGGAGGACGTTGGAAGGCGTTGGTCGAGGTTGCCAAAAAGCACCTTGAGGACAAAGATCTAATCTTCTTGACACTGCATTATTTGATGGCGTTGATCGCGGGTGGCGATAAGGTCGCTGCCGATCAGATGATCGAAGGGATGCAAAACTGGTCCACGATGGACGAAACACAGGCGCGGGTTTGTGGCGAGGTTGGTCTGGCTATCGCGTCTGGTATGCAACACGCCCGCGAAGGTCGTTTCAAAGATGCCGTCGCCGCCATGGAGCCAGTGCGGTACAAGCTTAATCTTGTAGGAGGCAGTGCGGCACAGCGTGATGTGTTTGTAATGATCATGCTGGATGCGGCCAAAGCCAGCAGTGATGCTCTTGTAGCACGCGCGCTGTTTGCAGAGCGTTTGGGGGAAAAAGTTCATTCAAGTTGGACTTGGTAAAACTACAGCGCGATCCTCGACACCACTGGGCAGACGGACGAGGCGAAAATCGCACAAGCAAAGGCGCGTGAGATTTTGGTAGTTTAAGAATGCTGATCTTGCGTACAACGAGATTGCTGAAATTCCGTCGTTTCGCAACGACTCTTGGGCAGCTGCGCATACTTCTATGCGACTGCAATATGCAGCGACGTTGACATAGCGAATACTCAGTCCCCCCAGCAAAACGCTGTTGGGATGCCCTCTGTCAGCAAATAATGCCGTTCAAGACGGCGGGAAGCCATACATCGGCGTTAACCATAGTAAGGTATAGCAAACATGGAATGGTTTTCTACGGGCGTTTATTGGATCCTATCCAAGTGTCCGACGGCTAATAAAAGAAGATCGCCATGCACTTAGTGGACGCGAAAAGCACGGCCCGATGCATGGCAAAGTGTAAAATTCTCACAGTGGTTACTGTTTGAGATTCCGGGAAACGCTGTCGCTCCGACGGCACGATGGAACTCGCTTAAAAAACAACTTCGCCGGAGAACCAGCGATGGAAAATAACAATTTTTTGGAAGCGTCCCAAGCATGACGAAACATGAGAGCCACGCTGACAATCAGGCACAGCCGATTGTGCAATTCGTCGGCGTTGAGAAAACCTATGACGGCAAGGTAAATGTTGTCGAAGCACTTGATCTGGATATTGAACAAGGCGAGTTTCTGACATTCTTAGGCCCATCGGGATCAGGAAAAACCACAACGCTCATGATGCTGGCCGGTTTTGAAGAACCCACCGCTGGTGAAATCCTGCTGAATGGCGAATCCATAAACCGTGTGCCGCCATTCCGCCGAAACATGGGTGTTGTTTTTCAAAACTATGCCCTTTTTCCCCATATGACAGTTGGTGAAAACGTCGCCTATTCGCTGAAGCAGCGACGCATGCCCAAAGCCGAAATCGCCAAGAAGACACTTGAAGCACTTGCAATGGTCGAACTAGAAGCGGCCGCAGATCGGCACCCCGGTCAGCTATCTGGTGGTCAGCAGCAGCGCGTCGCCTTAGCGCGTGCTCTGGTTTTTGAACCTAGCATCGTACTGATGGATGAACCGCTTGGCGCGCTTGATAAAAATCTGCGCGAACAAATGCAGATTGAAATCAAACGCCTGCACGACCGCCTTCCTATGACATTCGTATACGTCACGCATGATCAAACCGAAGCGCTAACGATGTCGGACCGCGTTGCGATCTTTAACGACGGAAAAATCCAACAGCTTGATACCGCGCAAAATGTTTATGAAGCCCCGGCAAATGATTTTGTGGCCAATTTTGTTGGTGAAAACAATCGCATCGCTGGACAGATTTTGACCACCGATGGCGACCAATGTCAGGTGCAGATTGCAACCGGACAAACCATTACCGCCATTAACGTTCTGCAACTTCAGCCCGGTGATCGTACAAATCTATCCATCCGACCCGAAAGGCTGCGCGTTTCCCAAGACGAAAGCGGCATGATCTCTATGACCATCAAAGAGGTCATCTATTTCGGCGATCATATTCGCGTCACGCTAGTGACCGACAGCACCGAGCTGGTCGCAAAAACACCCATCAGCTTAACCAAAGGTATGAACGTCGGCGGACAAGTTTCCGTCACCTGGGACGTTGAAAATTGCCGTGCGCTTGATGTGCACGACGAAATGGTCGCCTGAATGAACGGTTATGCGTTCTAAAGGACACACCCTGCATCTTGCGACCAAGAGGCAATGCCAAAAATCGGCAGCAGCCATGAAAACCAAGGAGGGACTATTATGAATAAAATGAAATCAATTACCCAGGTGGGTATCGCTGCGACATTGGCTTTGGGGCTATCGTCGCAAGCCGCCGTCGCACAAGACCGCGACTTCACAATCGCATCTTGGGGCGGCTCCTATCAAGAAGGTCAACGCGACATCTTTTTCGGACCGTTCGGAGAAGCCAAAGGCATCAACGTTCTAGAGGATACCTATCTAGGTGGATGGGCACAGTTCCAGGCGATGCAAGGCACTGGCACAACCCCTTGGGACATTGTTCAAGTGGAAACAGCCGAGCTTGCCCGCGGTTGCGAAGAAGGGCTATTCGTACAGCTTGACTGGGACCGGCTAGGTGGTCAGGACAAGTTTATTGAAGGTGGCACATCTGAATGTGGCATGGGCGTAAACGTTATTTCGACCGTTATCGCATACAATGCTGATCTGATCGGCGACGTGGAACCGACATCGTTCAATGACTTCTTCGACCTAGAAAAGTTCCCCGGAACGCGTGGTTTGCGTGACGAACCAAAGCACAGCCTCGTTATGGCATTGCTGGCGGACGGTGTTTCACCTGATGATATGTACACGGTACTTGGAACCCCCGAAGGTCTTGATCAGGCGTTTGCGAAACTAGACACAATCCGGTCGGAAATCGTGTTCTGGAACGCTGGTGCACAGCCACCCGAGCGGCTTGTTTCTGGCGATGTGGTTATGTCCGATGTCTATAACGGTCGGATCACCAACGCCAATCGTGAAGGTGCAGCCGATCTTCGGATGATCTGGGAAAACAATCTTGTTTACCTTGATCAGTGGGTTATTCTGGCCGACAGCCCAAATGTTGAAACCGCGTATGAATTCCTAGAATACTACGCAAATGCGGATCGGCAGATCGAATATAGCCGTGATAAGCTACCATACGGCCCGATTGTTGCCGAAGCTTCGGCAAACATTCCCGCTGAGATGGCCGCAATTCTGCCCGCTGGCGAAAACATGACAACAGCATTTTTCACTGGCTCACCCGAAGCAATTACCTTTTGGTTAGACAATTTCGACAGCGTTAACGAACGCTGGAACACTTGGAAAAGCCGTAACTAGAAAAGGATTTGGGTAGCGCCCGCCATCGGCGCTACCCGCCTGATAACAACATGACATCCAGTGCACCAAATAACCTGAAGTCCAAGCTTGCGCGCGCCAATCGCCGGAAACAGTTTCTGGCGGCGTCGCTTGTGGCACCTCTTGCTGTTTTCCTGCTGGTCGCGTTCTTTTTCCCGCTTGGCAAAATGCTTTTCCTGAGCGTCGAAAACACTGATGTACAGCGCCATATGCCGCAAACATCAGAGGCCATAACAACATGGGATGGCCAAGGCATTCCTGACGAAACGGTATATGCAGCACTGGTTGACGATCTGCGCATAGGCTCTGAAAATAGAACCATCGCGCTTGCGGCGACAAGTTTGAACCATGAAATCGCCGGTTTCCGTAGCTTGGTCATGAGCGCGGCACGACGGTCCGATGACCTCACCCCACCATTCCAACAGTCGTTGATCGACCATAATGCAAAGTGGGGCGAGCATGAAACCTGGGTTGGTTTCCAGCGTGCAGCAGCGCCATATACACTACGTTACCTCCTGGCTTCGGTTGACCTAAAGCGGGACGTGGACGGGGAAATACAGAAAGTACCCGAAAGCCGTCGCGTCTATATTTCCTATCTAAAGCGCACATTATGGATCTGTTTTGTGGTCACCGCATTGTGCCTCGCACTGGGATTCCCAATGAGCTACCTGATCGCAAACGCTAGTCCGCGGGCGCGCAGTATTCTATTTATTCTAGTTCTCTTGCCCTTCTGGACGTCACTTTTGGTGCGAACGACCGCATGGGTTATTCTACTGCAAAGCACCGGCATCGTGAACTCAATGCTGATGTGGGTTGGGCTGACAGACGGGCCTATACAGCTTATATTTAATCGGTTCGGGGTCTATGTGTCGATGGTACACATCCTGCTTCCATTCATGATCTTGCCTATTTATTCGGTTATGCGGTCTATTCCCAAAAATCACCTGCATGCATCGGCATCGCTGGGCGCACGACCCTTCGCGACGTTTCGATACGTATACCTGCCGCGCGCGTTACCCGGCGTTACTGCGGGCTGTATGTTGGTTTCCGTGCTTGCCCTAGGGTTTTACATCACGCCTGCACTTGTAGGTGGCGCCGGCGATCAGATGCTTAGCTTTTTGATTGCTGAATTCACGATACGCACCGCGAACTGGCATATGGCTGCGGCATTGGCATTGCTTTTGCTGCTGACCATCATTGTCGTTTTCTCAATTACATCACGCTTGATACGTCCAAGCCGCGGTAACCGGAGCTAATAAACCAATGGCACTTCCTTCACACGCAACCGCGTCACAAAGAATTTCCTATGTTTTGGTCCGTATTGTTGCGGGATTTGGGTTTGTCTTTTTGATCGCGCCCATTCTCGCGATCATTCCAATTTCGTTCAGCTCGGGCAGTTTTTTAAGCTACCCGCTGCCGGGGTTTTCGCTAAAATGGTATGAAGCTGTGCTGACGCCATACCCGTGGCTTTCGTCGTTGCGTAACAGCCTAATTATTGGGTCCGCAACGATGGTCATCGCAACTATTCTTGGCACCATGGCCGCCGTGGGTTTGCAAAATCTTCGCTTCAAATACAAAGCACTGCTGACAGCCCTACTTGTTTCACCCCTCGCGGTACCGGTGGTTGTCTCCGGCGTCGCACTCTACTTTTTCTTCGCGAGCGTGGGTCTTCTTGGCACCTTTGCAGGCATGATCCTTGCGCATACAGTGCTCGCAACGCCTTTCGTTGTGATCACCGTTAGCGTCACGCTTCAGGGCTTTGATCCGACACTGGTGCAAGCCGCACTTAGCCTTGGCGCAAATCGTTTTGAAGCATTTCGCAGCGTCACCTTACCGATCATTATGCCCGGTGTCGTTTCAGGTGCCATTTTTGCCTTCATCACGTCATTTGACGAAATTGTGGTAGCCTTGTTCATCGCCGCACCGTCGCAATTTACCCTGCCCCGCCAGCTGTTTGCCGGCGTTCGTGATAAGCTTGATCCGTCAATCGTTGCCGTTGCCGTGTTGCTGCTCGTGGTATCTACGTTGCTGATCCTGGTCTTAGAATTACTTCGTTGGCGCACAGAACGCCTAACGTCACAGAAGCGCTAAGGTAAATTATCAGTTACATATAAGTTCTTCAAATTTTGTAGAAATTCTCATGCCACGTTATCAGTCAGTTTGAGATGCCCCGGCGCGCGCTACCTTCAACTGCGGTTTTTGTTAGAAAACAGTAGTTTATCTAACAGGAGGAATCGGTATGGGCACGACTTATACGCAGCTGGGTATCACCCAACGACGCAGAATAGAACGTTGGAGGCACGCTAAGGTCCTTGTTGATGAGATGGCGCGGGTTTTGAAGCGCTGTCGGTCGACGATATTTCGTGAGCTGAAGCGTAATTATTTCAGCGATGAAAGCATGCCAGAATGCGATGGTTACTACGGTGCCGCTGCGCATTTGATGCAGCGGACAAGCTCAACAATACGCCCCGCAAATGCCTCGGATCCAAGACACCCGCAGAAGTCTTTCGCGAAAAGATGATGGAGGCAATGCGATGATGCCCCTACCCTGACCCCAACAAGAGCGCGGTTCAAGTGTCGCGTACACCACATTCACCACAGCGCAGCATATCCGGAAAAGGTGCAGTCTAAGGAGATTAGGTTCTGTCATATTAAGCTGACTTGTTTAGTCTGTCGTGTGGGGTGCGGGGTGAATTAATGGCCAAGGGGATCCATCGCCGTCACGCCCAACCATAACTTCAATCACCGCAGGTGCATTTAACGCGATTGCGTCTGTGAGCGCGGCGCGCAATTCTTCGGGGTCAGTCACGCGCTCTGCCCATGCGCCAAAGCTGCGGGCGAGGGCGACAAAATCTGGGTTTTCCAGATCAGACCCGATCAGACGGTTGCCGTAACGCATTTGCTGATCGCGGCGGACGTTGCCGTATGATCCATTGTTGAACACGATCGCGACGACGCCGATGTTGTGCTGAACGGCTGTCGCCAATTCTTGAACGCCAAACATAAAGCCACCGTCACCGGACACCGACACAACCGCCGCATCTGGATGGGCCACTTTGACCCCCAGCGCGGTGTTAAACCCAAAGCCCAAATTATCCTGATATCCGCAACTGATATAGTGGCGCGGTTCATAGACGGGAAATACCATGCGCGCGGTGAATCCGACTTGGCTGACTTCTTCTACAAAGAACCCATCGCGTGGCAGGACGTCGCGGATTACGCCAAGGTAATCGACCTGCGGCTGCACCTTTGCCACATCCGGTGCGGCGTCTTGGCGGATTGTTTCAAGCGCGGCTTCGCGGTTCGGACGGGCCGTGTCAGCCCCCAGATTATCAATCAACGCCTGCGTGCCACTGACGGCATCCGCAAGAACGTTATGGTCGCCCGGCAGGCGCACGAATTCCGTGGGGTCGGTATCAATCCGGATCGTTTTCAGGCCGGGCGGCATCCATTTCCAACGCATATGTTGTAGCTCTAATCGCGACCCGATCCCGATAAGCAGATCGCAATCTTTCCAATATCGCCACGCCGCTGGCGGCAGCAACGACAATGGGTCGTCTTCGGCAATGACGCCTTTGCCAGACCGATGCGCCGTGACGGGGGCTTGCAGCAATCGCGCAAATGCAAGCACCTCGGTTGCGGCATCCATCGCACCACCACCGACCATGATCAGTGGGTTTTTGGCCTTGGCGATGGCGTCCATCGCGGATGAGATTTGTTCAGGGTCGGGCAGGCAAGGTGACGGCGTGAATGGCGCACCTGTAAACGTAACCTCGGCGGATTGGCCAAATACGTCCCAAGGTGCTTCGATCCCGACGGGGCGCGGTCGGCCTGATAATAGGTGACGGAACCCGTCTTTCATGATGTCTTGCGCTTCGCTTGGGTGGTCGATGCGTTCGGACCATTTGGTTAACCCCCGCATAAGCGCAAGCTGATCCGGCAATTCATGCAATTGCCCACGGCCCTTACCAATCATATGCGACATGATGTTACCGGTCAGGCACATGACAGCCACGCCGGTGAATACCCGTTCCTTGTCTTGTTCATGGTGCTCCATACCAACTCATGAGTTGGAGTCTCCGACAAACCCTTCGCGATTCAGGCTTTTCAAGCTTCATTTCTTTAGGACCAGCGACATACCCCTTCGAATCTGCAGTATACTCCGTCGCACTATCCACAAATATCAAGCCATTGATCTCGCATGGATTTACGAGATCGCATCGGTGCAAATATTAGAAAACTAAGGCAACATCGTTCCCTTAGCCAAGAGGCACTTTCTTTGGCTGCCGGGCTTGAACGGGGCTACGTTGGCCGACTTGAACGCTCAGAATACTCTACGTCGCTGGCAACCTTACAAAAGTTAGCCCTAGCGCTTGATATCGACCCATCTGAATTGACCGAGCCCGTTCCGATCGGCCCTAGAAAGAAGCCGAAAAAGTCTCGCACCGAGATTTCTGAACAGTTGGCAGATTACATAGGTCAACAACTCGTCGCTACGCCTTTTCGAGAAGGGTTTGAGCGTCAGAACAGCAACCTCGTTCTCATACTGATCGACTATCGCTGGAATGACGGGTCAACCGTGCGCCGATGGCTCGTCGATCCAATGAAGATCAAAATTTCGACTATTGTTTTCAAACCTTGCCAGATCCCCTGATCAAAGGTGCGGCCACAAAAATGCCAAACGGTGATGTTTCTTTCGACGCAAACGAAACACCGGAGGCCAGACACATGGAAGATGATATTTGGGCAGACCGTGCCTTCTATGATGACGGCGAATGGGTGCATTGGTCTGAGATCGAGGAGCAAGTCCGCTTTAAGGAATGGGGCGCCAAGTATCCAAATGCCCGTAAATCTTTGATCCCCTATTTCGAAGAGCTGTTGTCGCTTGCAGAAGGGTATCACATGGAGACTGGCCTGCATCTGAACGTCTACGGCGATATTGGCGAGCTTTATGGGGCCATTACCCATGGGCTAAAGCTCCATAAGACGTACGCGCAGGGATCTGATGGCAGGCTTGGGAACGACTTCATCGAAGTGAAGACGATAACGCCATTCAAGCAAACCGATGAGGTTACGGTAAAGCTATCGGGGAATTTCAACAAATTGTTGGTTGTGCGCATCAATGAGAATTTCGAAGTGTCGTCTAAGCTGGTCGATCGGAAGTCGCTGCCCAAGACCAAACGTGATTTCGTACGTGTCAAATGGGGCGATCTTGAGCCAGTTCTTGTGCCCGCTCAGTAGGAAAACCAGTCTGAATGGCCCATATTGCCTTCGTAATCGCCGTATTCGACCATGATATCACGAGAATAGAAGCTCCCGTATCCGCTGCCAACCGGCAGTAGAATGGTCTGGCCGCTCTCAGATACAAATGTGCTCGGCCAACGGGTATGGGCTCCATAGGTCCGCGCAATGTAGCGGCATGTTCTATTTTCTCTATCGCAGGATCGGATGCTCCAATCCCATTGCCGGGATTCGTCTCTGGGTTTGTAGGAACGCCCTGTAAACCAAATCACATGGGTACGGTTGAGCCATTCATACTCTGGTAAAGCCGTATCAACTTCGCCTTCACCACCCGGACCACCAAGTTCAACGGGTACGGCGGCGAAGGTGCAAATTCCAAAAGGGGGCCTGCTGGGCCACGGCGTAATGCGCCGGATCATCGTCCGATATGCCCGCGCGCAGACTGCGCTCGGAGGAAATCCACCCGCCATACAGAGCATAATCGCACAATCAATATCGTAGGCCTGCGCCTTCTGAGGTGAACTGAACGCCGTCAAAACACCAAAGAATGCTGACAAAATAAG
>JAGSGK010000098.1 GCA_023955215.1 Paracoccaceae bacterium | reverse complement strand
GACGCAATGAGGCCTTAAATTGATGGAAATGTGGCCTAAATGTGGCAAGGAGCACATTTAGGCGGATTTTCTGGTGTAAAACTCCACTAAATTCAGCGGCTGGCTGCAATCTAATCGAGATAATAAACCTTCTTCGTTTAGCCCGTTATGGACAGAACAAATCATTGCCCAGGGCAAACACCATCAAGGTCAGAACCATCGCAAGACCAATTCCCATAAGGATGCGCAGCGCACCATCGCTTGGTGGGCGTTTGGTCACGGCTTCGTATGCATAAAAAACGAGATGGCCCCCATCCAATGCTGGAATTGGGAACAAGTTCAACAAACCAACAGCAGTGCTGAGGACGGCAATGAACCAGATAAAACTTTGCGCACCTTGCGAGGCCATCGCGCCCGAGGTTTGCGCAATCCCAATTGGTCCTGACAAATTACAAGTGCTGATTGCGCCAGTAATCATATGGCCAAGACCCGAGATCGACCCTTCGATGATACGTCCAACTTGGCGCACACTACTCGTCAATGCGGTACCCAAAGGTACGGATTCAGTCGCAGGCTCAAACGCCAAACCATTCATGATGCCAATACGCCATTGAGTATCAAAGCCCCCTGATGGCAAGGGTTCATCCACGCGCTTTGGTGTCAAAATCAATTGCTCGACGGACCCGTCTCGCCAAACTGTCAAACCCAGATCAGCCCCTTCAGAGGCTTCAACAATCTCCTTCATATCAAGAAACGCCGTTATTGGGTCCCCATTGATGTGGGTAATAACGTCACCACGCTGCAATCCGGCATCAGATGCAGCACTCTGTGGCATAATATTACCAATCCGTGCGGGTGCCAGAAATGGTCCCGTGACGGTTAGTTTTTCGCCATCTCGTTCGATGTCATAGTTCAAAATATCGGGACGTGGCGGTTTGGTCGTAAGTGCCCAACGCACCGCTTCATCAAATCCTTCATATTCCTGACCTTCGATCCCAAGAATACGATCACCTTCGCGCAACTCGGTTTCTTGACCTGGTAAGCCCTGAAGCGCCGATACCGTCAACGGATCACTCGGCTGTCCTGTGTAGACCAAGACACTAAAGAAAATGGCAATCGACAAGGCGAAGTTAAAGACAGGCCCAGCAGCGACGGTTAGCGCACGCGCCCACAGTGGCGCACCGTGCATCGTTGCGCGACGCGCGACAGGATCATCGGCCACTTCGGCCATTGCTTCACCGTCAACGCCAGAGGCTGCATTCGCATCCCCTGCGAACTTTACATATCCACCAAATGGCAAGGCAGCTATCTGCCATTTTGTACCACGTTTATCTAACCGCGAGTACAGGATTGGACCAAAGCCAAGGCTGAAAACATCGGCATGAATGCCTGTCCAACGACCTACGATGTAGTGACCATATTCGTGGATCGCCACGATCACACTCAAAGCGACCACAAATGCAATAATCATCCAGAAGAAGCCACCGAACTGGCCAATCAGCGTTGCAATATCCAAGTTATTATCCTGCCCGTTGTTTTATAATTTGATGCGCGTTCTCACGTGCGAGATGGTCAATATGAAGAACATTATCAAGGGTCATCGTGTCATCAATATGGCTGCCCTTTTTGTCAACAATAGTCAGCGTTTCTTCAACAACCTCAGACATTTCGGTAAATTTTAACGCGCCTGCGATGAATCCATCGAGTGCTGACTCTTTGGCTGCGTTGAAAACAGCCCCTGCCAATCCGCCGCGCGCGATGACTTCGCGTGCTAGACGCAAAGCCGGCCATCTCAATTCGTCTGGAGCACGGAACGTGAATGACCCAATTTTGGCCAAATCTAATCGCTCAACAGGCAATGCCTGACGTTCTGGCCAATGCAGCGCATATCCGATCGCGTGGCGCATATCGGGTGGTCCAACATGGGCCATCAACGCTCCATCATTAAACCCCACAAGTGCGTGGATCATCGACTCTGGATGAACGAGCACCTCAATTTGATCCGCGCGAATATCAAAGTATTCATGTGTTTCAATAACTTCCATCGCTTTATTAAACATCGAAGCACTGTCGATCGTAATCCGCTGTCCCATATCCCAGTTGGGATGGGCAGATGCCTGTGCCAATGTTGCATTGACCAATTCGTTGATCGGCCAGTCACGAAACGCACCGCCGCTTGCCGTGATTATGATCCGCTCAACGGCAGCGATATCTTCACCAACAAGCCCTTGAAAAATAGCCGAGTGTTCGCTGTCGACGGGTAATATTCTTGCGTTGTTATCTTTTGCTGTCTTCAGGATCAATTCTCCTGCGCAGACCAGCGACTCTTTGTTTGCCAACGCCAGTGTCGCGCCTTGCTCCAAGGCCTTGAGGCCCGGTTGCAAGCCAGCAGAACCAATGATGGCAGACATGACCCAATCAACCGGGCGTGACGCTGCCTCAGTCAAAGCCGCCTGCCCTGCAGCAGCCTTAACCGGGCTGCCCTTTAGGGCTTCTTGTAAATTGCTCAGCAAATGATCGTGGGCTGTAATTGCAACTTTGGCGTTCAAGCGAATTGCATCTTTGGCCAGCAGAGCGATGTTGGACGCGCCTGTAAGGGCAACAACCTCGTAGCGGTCAGGATCACGGGCAATCAAATCAATTGTGTTTTGTCCAATGGAACCCGTGGCCCCGAATATACTGACCCGTCGACGGCTCATACAACTCTCACACAAGTCCCGGAGGGAAACCGATAAATTGACCAACAAGCAAAAGGAAAACAGCCGCTCCCAACATACCATCGAAACGGTCCAAAACCCCGCCATGTCCGGGAATGAGGGTTGAGCTGTCTTTAACTCCCATCATGCGCTTAACCGCGCTTTCAGCAATATCACCCATTTGAGAGGCCATCGCGACTGCGATTGAAATACCAACCAATTCGAATGATGCACCCGTGTAGCTCACAAAGATAACCCCAACAACAGTTGCTCCAATCCATCCAAATATGGTGCCAGACCACGTTTTTTTGGGGCTCACAGCAGGCCAAAATTTAGGACCACCAATCATACGTCCTGCAAAATAACCAAGCACATCCGTTACAACGACCACAACGATCAACCAAAGCATCCAGATAAAGCCGAGATCGTCGCGCACTGACATCATGCCAAATCCAGCCAGCAAAACCATCACGCTGAAGACCATGTAAACAACACGGTTTTTTGCCAGTTGCGCAAATCCTATAAATGCCGGTGACAGCAACAGCGGCAGTGCAAAACCAGTAGGAATGTATATTGCTATGAAGCTTACGAATGCGCTCAACAGGCCAAGCTGTAGTGCAAGCGGCGCATTCAGGGGTGCCACCATGCGGACCAATTCCCACATCATCAAACCACAGATCAACCCGACCAGCAGGTGAAAAACATGTCCACCAAACAGCAGGCCAAGCAAACCAACAACAACCATCAAAATTGCGGAACTTAAGCGGATCGTTAGATCAGACCATTTTGGTGCACCGCTCATTTTTTGACGCCTCCAAAACGGCGATCTCGATCACCATATGATGAACAAAGACTCGCGAACTCTTCGCGGCTGAAATCGGGCCAAAGAGTGTCAATAAATTCGTATTCTGCGTATGCCGATTGCCATAACAAAAAATTAGAAATCCGTGCTTCGCCACTCGTGCGAATGACAAGGTCTGGATCAGGTAAAACACGTGTATCCAAATACTTAGGTAGGGTTTCTTCATCTACATCAGCAGGATCAAGAAGGCCACACGCAACATCCTCAGCCAATAGTTTCGTCGCTCGAGCAACCTCGTCACGCGCCCCGTAATTCAACGCAATCGTCAGATTAGTTTTGGTGTTTTCAGCTGTTGTTTCCTCGAGTTCGTTCATCAGGGACACTAATTTTGCGTCCAGACGTTCGCGATCACCGATGAAACGAACTCTCGCGCCAAACTCTGCCAAAGCGCGTGTTTCTTTGGCAATGTAACGTCGAAAAAGTCCCATTAACCCAGCGACTTCAACCTGAGTGCGTTTCCAGTTTTCTGTAGAGAACGCAAAAATGGTTAAATATTTTACGCCTACATCGGGACAACTTTCAACAATTTCACGCACGCGCTTAGCGCCTGCGTGGTGTCCAAACAAACGTGGCCTGCCGCGTTGTGTCGCCCAACGTCCATTGCCATCCATAATGATTGCAACATGACGTGGCCCGCGATGGGCATCTTCATTCGCGCTTGTATTAGAATCTTGGCTCATGGTGACCTCCGTCGCTAAATAAATTAAGTAAAATATTAGCTACATACACATTTAAAGGGGAACATGACCACGATTGACATCAATATCAAACTTGCATGATTTCAGCTTGCTTGCTTTCAAGCATCTCATCGATGGTTTTGGTGAGCCGATTGGTCATATCCTGAACCTCGCCCTCCCAGATTTTCTGATCATCTTCAGACAGGCCATCAGCCTTGCCCTTCTTAATCTGATCCATACCATCCCGACGAATATTGCGAACGGAAACCCGTGTACTTTCTGCATATTGGCCAGCAACTTTGGTCAACTCGCGACGGCGTTCTTCATTCAATTCAGGGATCGGCAGCATAATAATTGTGCCGTTTAGCTGTGGGTTGATGCCCAACCCGCTTTCGCGGATGGCTTTTTCGACTGCGCCAACCATCGATTTATCCCAAACGTTGATCGTTACCATGCGTGGCTCTGGAACATTCACAGTCCCCACTTGGTTGATTGGCGTACGCTGACCGTAAGCTTCGACCACAATAGGGTCCAGCATGGAGGATGAGCCACGCCCTGTGCGCAGTGATGCAAATTCAGTACGTAGCGATGCTATTGCACCATCCATACGGCGTTGAAGTTCATCAGTATCAAGCATGAAGTCATCGGACATGGCTTTTCGCCCCTTTATTTTTAGTCACTTTTGCGCAGGTGGTATAACGCACATCCACCATTAACGCGGGTTTATCGATTAATCTTGAACTCTTGTATAGGTGCCTTCACCGGCCAAAATTCCACGGAAGCCACCTGGCTCGTCGAGTGAAAAGACAATGATGGGAAGATTATTGTCACGTGCCAAAGCGATCGCAGATGCGTCCATAACTCCAAGGCGCTTGGCCAGAACGTCATCATAGCTGACTGTATCATAGCGAACAGCATCATCATGTTTGGCAGGGTCTTTGTCGTAAACGCCATCCACCTTAGTGCCTTTAAAGATCGCTTCACATGACATTTCATTCGCACGAAGTGTCGCGGCAGTATCTGTCGTGAAATACGGGTTCCCCGTACCGGCGGCAAAGATACAAACACGCTTCTTCTCAAGGTGGCGCACGGCACGGCGACGAATATAGGGTTCTGCAACCTCATTCATTGTAATCGCGCTAATCACGCGTGTGTGTATGCCCAACTCTTCCAATGCAGACTGCATGGCCAAAGCGTTCATTACGGTTGCCAGCATTCCCATATAGTCAGCCGTAGTACGTTCCATTCCTTGCGCACTACCTTGCAAGCCACGGAAAATGTTACCGCCGCCGATAACCATGCAAATCTCGACACCCATTTCCTGAACCGATTCCACCTCTTTGGCGATACGTTCGACGGTTGGTGGGTGTAGCCCAAAACCTTGATCACCCATCAGCGCCTCACCAGATATCTTAAGCATGACACGTTTGAAGGATGTTTGGGGTTCTTTGGCCATAGGGCGCTCCAGTTATCTACTGCCAATTTGCGGTGCCGATCAGGGCAATTGGCATTGGGTGTTTTATCTTGCCCTAAAATGTCGGAAAACAATCCAGAATTCAATGCACGACAACCGGAACTGCAAAAGAAATGAGCAAACTTACCAAATACGGGCTCTCGCAGCTCTCGCCGGAGCAGCCGGTGCTGATCGCAGGACCAACCGCATCTGGTAAATCCAGCTTGGCCTTAGCCATTGCTGAGACACAGGGTGGCGTGATCGTGAACGCCGACGCCAGCCAGATTTACAACTGCTGGCGGGTTATAACTGCCTGCCCTTCCAAAGCAGAAGAAGCACGGGCTCCTCATGCCCTTTACCGTCATACCGATTATAACACCTCCCACTCTGCGGGCCATTGGTTACGTGAAGTTGCGCCATTCTTAGACGGGACTCAACGGCCAATCATCGTTGGTGGAACTGGTTTATATTTCACCGCCTTGACCCAAGGCCTTGCTGATATCCCCACCACGCCAGCAGAGGTGCGTTTGCAAGGCGATACACTGGATTTGACTTTTATGCTGGACCAGCTCGATCCGGATACGGTTTCTCGCATTGATGTTGCGAACCGCGCGAGGGTTCAGCGTGCTTGGGAAGTCCAAACTTCAACTGGGCGTGGCCTTGCCCAATGGCAAGACGACACACCGCCACCTTTGGTCGAGCCAAAACACAGCTTCAATATTGTTTTGGATGCCGACAAAGAATGGCTAACGCCACGGATCGAACAACGCTTTGATATGATGATAGACGAAGGTGCGATGGATGAAATTGCAGGCATGGATAATCGCTACGATCCAACTCTTCCCAGCTGTAGGGCTATCGGCGTTCCAGAATTGATAAGGTATTATCGCGGCGATCTCGCGTTTAGTTCTGCACGTGAAGGCGCGTGCATTGCCACCCGTCAATACGCCAAGAGACAGCGAACGTGGTTTCGTTCTAAGATGAAGGATTGGCACTGGGTGAATCCTCAGAAGGTATAACAAAGCCATCATTTTTACATTTTATGCCAAAATTAGGGCGTCATAAATTGACATAAGCAGACATTAGTGCCATTTCTCTCTTATGTCAGACTGCCTCCAGATCAAATCCCTAACCAACTTTACAAATGGTCAAGATTGGCGCCTTTCGCTTTTGCATGATGACCCGTTTGATCTTTTGATCTGGGTAACGCGCGGCCAAGGATTGTTGCACACTAACGGATCAAGACGTGGTGTTGGTGCGCATAACGCAATTCTTATCCCTCATGGACAGGTGTTCGCCCTTGAAATGGGGTGCCAAGCCAATGGGTTGGTCGCGATCATCCCCCCCATCCACAATAGTTGGGGCATCGAGACAGCGCATCAACTTAGGATTAGAGATGCGAAACCAATCTCCCAGCTCTCTGGGTTTATTGAGGCGGCACAACGTGAAATTTCCGATGACCAGCCTTTTTTAAAAGCAGCATTGAGTGCGCACCAACGCTTGATCGAGGTGTGGGTGCGCCGACAAATTTCTCTTCCTGAACATGCACCAGCAAAACAAAACGCATCAATCCGACTGATCTCGCGGTTTTTTGCCAACCTGAATGCGCCAGAACTGAAAGGGGCCACAATGGCCCAACACGCCCAGCAACTTGGTGTAACACCGACCCATTTGGCCCGCGCCAGCCGCACCGCAACCGGTGTGACGGCCGCCGATCACCTGACCGCGCGCCTATTGCATCAAACCCAAACCGCGTTAATCGACACAAAACTATCGGCCAAAGACATCGCGACACACTTAAACTTTGGCAGCGCAGCCTACTTTACACGTTTTGTTCAGCAACATACCGGCCAAACACCGACGCAATTGCGCCAAAGCGGCTAAAAGAAGTCCAATCATTTCGCAAAACGCCAATGCCGTGTTCAAAATGACTTTTTTGAACGTGACGGATTGACCTGTGCCAATATCTGTAGCCTGATACCTCAATGAAAGTGCGTTCAGGCCGCAAAATGTGATCAACATCAAAACGGCAAACGCAAAGGGGGAGTTTAGTACGGGAGTCTAGGGCTGCACCAATGACAGCCCAAACGATTGGCAAGAGCTGCAAAAGCCGCCAATTCTAATTATCAGCCTACCAACAGGGGCATCCATGGGAACCTTTATCATCAGACGTCTGGGACAGATGTTGCTGACGGCACTATGCTTGACGTTCATCGTCTTTTTCATGACGAACTTAACACCCAATCTTGAAAAACTTGCAAAAACGCAAGGCAACTTCCGCATGTCTGACGAGGCCGTTAACAGCTGGCTATCAGATCGTGGCTATCTTGCGCCCCTTCCCTATAAGTTTGGGCAATGGGTTGGTGTTGTTCCTGGCTGGACGAACGAAAAAGCCGATAGTGAAGGCGAAACAGTCGTGACTGGTCGCTGTTTTTTGGCCGCAACACCTGTTGAGGACCGCGCGCGGTTCTGTGGAGTTTTACAAGGGTTCTGGGGTTACTCCTCGGTATTCAAGACGGACGTAGATGCACTGGTTGCCAAACGCCTATCCGCAACAGGTAAACTGATGGGCTTTGTATTGCTGCTGATGGTTCCGATGGCTTTGATTGTCGGCATTCTGGCTGGGATGCGTGAAGGCTCAAACTTGGACCGTACCTTGTCAACGTTTTCTATAGCCTCTACCGCGACCCCCGAATACGTATCCGGCGTAATATTTATCGCCCTTCTTGCCTCCTCAAAATTTGGAATATCGCCGATACTTGCCGATTGGGGGTGGATCGACACAAAGACGCTGTTCTTAGGCTCCGCTAAGAAGGCTGTTGATGACGCAACCTTCAGGAATTTCTTTTTGCCCGTACTGACCATTTCCCTTTACGGGATGGGTTATATCGCACGCATGACACGTGCATCGATGGCTGAAGTTATGACAGCACAATACATCCGCACAGCACGCCTAAAGGGCGTTAGCTTTCGCAATGTCGTTATGAAACATGCCCTTCGCAATGCGTTGATCGCTCCATTCACGGTCATCATGCTGCAAGTCCCGTGGTTATTGAATGGCGTTGTGATCGTCGAATATCTGTTCGCCTACGATGGCTTTGGTCGTTTGTTGGTTGAAGCGGCACGTGGAAACGACATCGAACTGCTCATGGCCATCTCGGTCGTCTCTGTCATCTTGGTTTTGTTGACCCAACTGATTTCTGACATCGGTTACGTCTTCTTGAACCCACGCATTCGCATTTCTTAAGGGAGGGTCGAGACAATGGAACCATTGACATGGACCGGAAGCCTTAGCTTTCTAAACCTCTTTTTTGGACTGGCCGTTGGCATCTTTGCCGTCATGGTCGTTGTCCAAATCATCACCTCTCTGTTTGCAAAAGAACAGGCAATCCACATCAGGTCAGATGGCACCGCAGCAACCAGTGCAGGTATAGGTGGGCTAATCAGCTTTGCAGTCAAAGTAACTTTTGCTGCCATATTGGCGATTGTAATGGTCTACTTGCTGGCTGGAATCATCATGGGAACCAACGCAGGTATTTTTGGTGGCATGGCACAACAGCTTACCCCTGTTTGGGTCGGTATGGTTTTGGTTTTTGTGGCCTCGATCAAGTTTAAACGCAGTTTGGGCCTCTATGGCAAATTGTTTGATAGCACTGTTGGTATGATCGGCTTTGCCCTTGTCTTGTTCTGGGTCTTGGCCGGCGTCATGGGCGGTGTCTTTGACATGATCATCACCCATGACTCACTGAGCCAAGCATCTGGCATGAAGAACAAACTACCCGGCACGCCACTACGGGGTGCCGAAGACGATGAATTTCAGTGGTATCTACTTGGTGGTGACAACCTTGCACGCGACGTGTTCAGCCGCTTGTTCAAAGGTGCATGGACAGTGGTTCTGATTGCACCATTCGCCACCATCTTCG
>JAGSGK010000051.1 GCA_023955215.1 Paracoccaceae bacterium | reverse complement strand
TTCTCATACCTCGTTGGCCGTATCGTATTTGGTGCGGGTCACCCTGCGGTCCGCTTCCTGCTCTTGCTCGCCATCGCGGATGACGCAGCTGGCCTTATCATCCTCGCGATCTTTTACCCGTCGGGCGAACTGGCTCCGGAATGGTTGCTTCTTTCCTTGGGTGCAGCAATTGCAGTTTACGTACTGTTCAACTGGTTGCCACGCCACCTTGATCGCGGAAACAAAGCGCGCCCGATTTCTTCCTTCGTGCGCACCAAGCTACATTTTTTTCCATACTTTGTTGCCGGCTGTGCCAGCTGGTACGGCTTCATGGTTTCGGGCCTTCACCCTGCATTGGGTCTGTTGCCGATCGTTGTTACTATTCCACATGCTGACCGTGCTTTTGGTATCTTCAGCGATGCGGAAAAGTATCTGACCGACCTGCTGAACCAAATCGAACACGCGCTGAAAACACCGGTTGAGATCATCTTGTTTTTCTTCGGGTTGCTTAACGCAGGCGTCCAACTTAGCGCGATTGGCGATGCCACATGGTTGGTCCTTGCTGGTTTGATCATCGGTAAACCACTGGGGATTCTCGCCTTCGGTTGGTTCGCTGCTGTGCCACTTCGCTTGGGTATGCCAGAAGGTATGCGGATCATCGACCTTGTCGTCGTTGGCTGTGTGGCCGCGATCGGCTTTACCGTTTCGCTGTTCATCGCGACGGTCGCATTTGAAGGTGGACCTGTCCAAGATGCCGCCAAAATGGGCGCATTGTTTAGCTTTGCGGCAGCAATTATTAGTATCATTGCGGGTAAAGTCTGCCGCGTTCAAAAACAAAACGGCTGAACTCACAGCAAATAAGAACATAAACCAGCGCCTCGGCGCTGGTTTTTTTGTTTAACGCTCTAATTATTGTGTGAAAAATTACCCCAATAATCTACATTTGTTTCCAAAATGGGCATAATCTAGTCAAGTTCTGTGGCTATCACTCAGCCAACCCTTTAATTGGAACGGACGTGCCACCACCTAAAGAAGTGGCGGACAAAAAGCAGTCACCGGAGCATTCGATGCTTGAGTTCGAAAATGTCAGCAAGTCCTTTTGGACGGTTACGCAGCGCAAGGTCATCCTTGATCGCGTGTCTTTTAAGGTGGAATTGGGGAATTCCATGGGCATTTTGGCACCCAACGGAACCGGTAAGACGACCCTGATCAACATGATGGCCAGCCTCGAAAATCCTGATGAAGGCGTTATTCGCCGCAAGTGCAATATCTCTTTTCCATTGTGTTTAGAGGGATCTATCTGATGATCTCGCTCACAGCCTCAATCCTACCCGAACAGGTAACATCGTAATATGAAACACGTCCAAATCGCCGACTTAACAATTGGGAACGATCGCCCGCTAACGATAATTGCTGGCCCCTGCCAGTTGGAAAGCGCTGATCACGCCCAGATGATCGCAGGCAAAATGAAGGAGGCCTGTAACGCCGCTGGCGCACAGTACATTTTCAAAGCCAGCTACGACAAGGCAAACCGCACTTCCATCAACGGCGTGCGTGGGCCGGGAATGGAAGAGGGGCTTGAAATGCTTGCCTCTGTTAAGAAGGCAATTGGCGTTCCTGTACTGACCGACATTCACACCCCTGAACAATGCGCAGCAGCGGCACAGGTGTGCGACGTTTTGCAAATCCCCGCGCTTTTGTGCCGCCAAACGGACCTGATCCTAGCAGCGGGCCACACAGGTGCTGCGATCAATGTCAAAAAGGGCCAATTCCTTGCCCCTTGGGACATGCAAAACATCGTGACCAAAATCGAAAGCACCGGCAACGAACGGATCATGCTAACCGAACGCGGCACCTCGTTTGGATATAACACACTGGTCACCGACATGCGTTCGCTCCCACAAATGGGAATGACGGGCTATCCGACGGTTATGGACGCCACGCACTCGGTGCAACAACCAGCTGGCCTTGGTGGTTCCACGGGCGGGCAGCGTGAATTTGCACCCCTTATGGCGCGCGCGGCGGCCGCAATTGGCACCGCCGCAATCTTTATCGAAACACATGAAGACCCAGACAAATCACCATCCGATGGGCCCAACATGGTCTACCTTGACCAGATGCCTGAATTGATCGACACCCTTATGAAATTTGACGCAATCGCCAAAGCACGCCCACTGGCACTTTAAGTACTTTTTTAGAAAGAACTCTCGTGACAAAACCAGCTTCGACAGTATCCCAGAACACCTGGGAATTTTTACGCGAAGCAATGATTACGCCAACTGGTTTTCGCGAATACGATGCGCGCTGGAAATATCCCGATGCGATCAACCTGCCTGGTATTACCGCACTTGGCCTTGGCCTTGGCACGCAGATGCATATGCGCGGGATCGAACCTGTTATCGCAGTTGGCAACGATTACCGCGAATACTCTTTGTCGATCAAAAACGCTTTGATGCTTGGCTTGATGCAAGCGGGTATTCACGTCAAAGACATCGGCCCTGCATTGTCACCGATGGCCTATTTCAGCCAATTCCACCTTGATGCACCAGCGGTCGCGATGGTCACAGCCAGCCACAACCCAAACGGTTGGACCGGTGTGAAGATGGGTTTTGAACGCCCCCTCACCCACGGCCCTGACGAGATGAACGAGTTGCGCGACATCGTCCTCGAAGGACGCGGCCAGCCACGTGAAGGCGGCAAATACGAATTCGTCCACGGCGTACGCGAAGCTTATTTGGATGACCTTGTTGGCGACTTCAAAATGACACGCAAACTCAAGGTCGTTTGTGCAACAGGCAACGGTACAGCCGCAGCCTTTGCACCTGAATTGTTTGAACGCCTCGGCGTTGAAGTGGTCCCAAGCCACAATGAACTGGATTACAACTTCCCACACTACAACCCAAACCCCGAAGCGATGGAAATGTTGCATGACATGTCCGACAGCGTCAAAGCATCCGGGGCTGATTTTGCCCTTGGTTTTGACGGCGACGGCGACCGTTGCGGCGTGGTGGATGACGAGGGTGAAGAGATCTTCGCGGACAAAGTCGGCGTTATCATGGCACGCGATCTGGCCAAGATTTACCCAAATTCAACAATCGTGGCTGACGTGAAATCAACTGGCCTTTTTGCCTCTGATCCAGAACTTCAAAAATACGGGATCAAAGCGGACTACTGGAAAACCGGTCACTCCCACATGAAACGCCGTGTAAAAGAGCTGGGCGCATTGGCTGGGTTTGAGAAATCAGGCCACTACTTCGTGTCCGGCGAAATTGGACGTGGCTATGACTGTGGCATGCGCGTTGCTGTGGAAATCTGTAAACTGATGGACCGCAACCCTGACATGTCTATGTCTGACCTGCGCAAAGCATTGCCAAAAACATGGGCAACACCAACAATGTCCCCATACTGCTCCGATATGGAAAAGTATGACACGCTGGATCGCCTTGTGGCCAAGCTGGTCGCCAAGTTTGAAGCTGGCGAGAAACTGGGCGGTCGTGCAATCAAAGAGGTTGTGACCGTCAACGGGGCGCGTGTGATCCTAGACAACGGCGCATGGGGATTGGTGCGTGCATCATCCAACACGCCAAACCTTGTTGTCGTCTGCGAAAGCCCTGAATCCGATGCAGAAATGCGTGCGATTTTTGAAGACATTGATGCGGTCATCCACACCGAAAGCAATGTCGGCGAATACGACCAAACAATCTAATGGCGCAACGGCTTTCACTGGTGGCCATCGTCGTAGACGACTACGATGAGGCCATCAGTTTTTATACCGAAAAGCTGGATTTTGAGCTGATAGAAGACACCTATCAGCCAGAACAAGACAAACGCTGGGTTGTCGTCCGTCCCAAGGGCGAAAACGGTACTTCCCTTTTGCTGGCCCAAGCGTCCAACCCCGAGCAATCAAAAGCCGTCGGCGCGCAATCTGGTGGCCGTGTTTTCCTATTTCTGGAAACCGACGACTTCTGGCATGACTACAATGCCTATGTTGAAAAAGGGATCGAATTTGTGCGACCGCCCGTCGAAGCGGAATACGGCACGGTCGCGGTCTTCAAAGATTGCCACGGCAACCTTTGGGACTTGATCCAATACAACAAACCCAAGAGCGCTTGACCTAGTCAAACAGCTTGAACAATTCGCCCTTCAGCTTGTCCTCTAGCTTTTTCTTCACGGCATCCTCAACGGATTGACCATCCTGAGTAGAGACACCCAATTCCTTCTCCAGCTTTTCCTGCGCACGGGCTTTGGTATCATCCTCCAAGGCCTTCGCCTTTTCCTTCAGCTTGGCTTTTTCTTCGGCCAGGTTCAGATTGATCGCCGCTTCCAAATCTGGCTGGATACGGGGGTTGGACCATGGGCCTTTGATGCTCACAGGGATCGCGATCCCCTTGCCAGAGTTGGCGCGTAAGGCGGCAGGGGTGAACAAATAATCGATATCCTGTGCGCCCAAACCAACGCGGCCTTTTCCCCGGGCCTCGTAATTGGGAAGCACAAACAACAGATCATCGTTGCGCAGGTTTCCTGCATTTATAGCAAAGGTCGCGCCAAGACTGTCAAAAACCGTGGTGCCACCCGATCCATTGCCACTGCCCATCAAAGTATTCAGATCCAAACCCTGAATGGTGCCCTGTCCCAAACGCAATGCCCCATTTCCAGACAACGAGCGCATGATTGCATCAACATTGGACCCGCTGCCCAAAAATGAAATCTCCGCATCACCATTGCCCGTCAGACGCTCAACATCCATCGCATCGCGCAGAACCTTTTGAACCGAAACCGACTTGGCGAAAATCTTACCGCCAACCGACAATCCACCGCGGTTGTTCATGACAAACTCACCCGAAACAGTGCCATCATAGGCCTGAACCTCGCGCATTTCGAAAACCATCCGTGACCTGTCATTCTTGATCAGCGCGCGGGTTTTCCCCAGCTGAAATGAACCCAAGTCAATGCTGCTGGCCGTCAATGCGATCTCGCCGTTGAACGCGGCCAATCCAGATGCATCAATGCTGTCTTTGGGCCAACCGGTGCCCACACTCCCAGCGCTGCTTGCGCTTGAGCTGTCACCTTGGGTCGCGCCCTTCAAATCCAATGCTCCGGCACTGATCTGTGCGTTGATCTGTGGTGTCCCATTCAATGAAATATCCGCAGCACCGGTAATTGTGTTGCCACCCAAATCGGCTTGCATCCCACGCAAGGACAGGCGGCGATCCGATGTCAAAGTAAGGTCAGCGTCCATATCGACGCTGCGCCCCAAGCCACGCGGCAAATCTGCGCCGTCCAGCCCCAAGGCCCGCAAGAATGCATTGGTATCAGACAGTTTCAAACCAAGGCGGCCCGCCACATCTCCAGCGGTGCTGGCACGACCGTTCAGCGAAAGCGATCCACCAGATGTCTTGATGCGCGCAACAACCGGCTGCACGTCACCGGCAATAAAGCCCGCAAAGCCATTGATCGTGGCCACGACATCCACGTCTGCACCCGCAGGCCGCAGCGTTGCCTGAATGTCAGCAGCGCCCAACCGCTCTGGCCAATCCAACGCCAAATCGACCCCACTATATGAAACAAGATCACTGCCTTCTGCGTCATAGATCAAGGTTGCGTCCGTCACGGTCAATTTCTGCAAACTGAAGGCCTGCGCTTCGCGATCAGGTGTGGTTTCGGTTTCAATAGCCGCTTCACCGCTGGCATCGGTAAAGACCCAGCTTGCGCGGCCATCTTTGCGGCTTTCCAATCGGATAGTCGGGCTTGCAGCTTCAATATTGGTGATCTTGATTTCACCACTCAGTAGCGCCATCGCATCAATCCCAATGGCCGCATTGCGCGCCGTCAGCATCGAGCCTTGGCGCGCCCAATCGGCATTACCAACTTCGATCTCTCCCGCAGATACGCCCAAGACAGGCCAAAGGGTCATCGACACATCACCGGTGATGCTCACATCACGCCCTGTCTGGGCTTGGATTTGTTCGGCCGCCAGTCGCGCGATCCGATCTGCAGGCAAGAACAGCAACAACACAACCGTCACAACAACGGTCAATAACAACGCCCAAATAATACGCCCAATAATTTTCATGCCACTCATCCTCATATTCGTTCCTACAACCCTAGGCCGCAGAACCGAACACCTCAATCCCAGAACCCTTCCCCTCTGCCCAGCCATCCACTATAGGCATCCTCATGAGCACAAACCCGCCAAACATTCGCCCCGACCTCGCCCCTAAACTCCAAGTGCGTGAACCCGTGCGTTCCGGCCAGCCCACCATCGGCATGGTATCCCTTGGTTGCCCCAAGGCATTGGTCGACAGCGAACGCATCCTGACGCGCCTGCGCGCCGAGGGTTATGGCGTCTCCCCTGATTATGCGGGGGCCGATGCGGTCATCGTGAACACCTGTGGTTTCCTTGATAGCGCCAAGGCCGAAAGCCTTGATGCCATCGGTGAGGCCCTGAACGAAAACGGCAAGGTCATCGTGACAGGGTGCTTGGGCGCGGAACCCGATTACATCCGCGAACATCACCCAAAGATCCTCGCGGTCACTGGCCCACACCAATACGAACAGGTGTTGGATGCTGTGCACAAAGCTGTACCGCCATCTCCCGATCCGTTCATTGATCTACTCCCAGCCTCAGGCGTATCGCTCACACCGCGCCACTTCAGCTATTTGAAGATTTCCGAGGGCTGCAATCACAAGTGCAAGTTCTGCATCATCCCAGACATGCGCGGCCGCCTTGCGTCCCGCCCTGCCCACGCAGTCATGCGCGAAGCGGAAAAGCTGGTTGAAGCTGGCGTTAAAGAACTGCTGGTCATTTCCCAAGATACCTCGGCCTACGGCGTTGATATCAAACATGCTGAAGATCGTGGGCACCGTGCCCACATTACTGATCTGGCGCGCGATCTTGGGTCGCTCGGGGCATGGATTCGTTTGCACTATGTCTACCCATACCCGCATGTGCGCCAGATGATCCCGCTGATGGCAGACCCATCAAACGGCGTTTTGCCCTACCTTGATATTCCGTTCCAGCACGCGCACCCAGACGTTCTGAAACGCATGGCACGCCCTGCGGCCGCATCAAAAACACTAGATGAAATCGCGGCATGGCGCGAGATTTGTCCAGACATCACGCTGCGCTCTACCTTTATTGTGGGGTATCCGGGCGAAACGGAATCCGAATTCCAAACCTTGCTGGATTGGATGGACGAAGCGCAGCTCGATCGCGTTGGATGCTTCCAATATGAAAACGTCGAAGGCGCACGTTCAAACGCCCTGCCCGACCATGTGGATGCAGAGATCAAACAAGATCGTTGGAACCGCTTTATGGAAAAAGCCCAAGCAATCTCTGAAGCCAAGCTTCAAGCCAAAGTTGGCAGCCGCATTGATGTGATCATTGATGAAATCGATGAAGACGCCGCCACCTGTCGCACAAAATCAGACGCGCCAGAAATTGATGGCAACCTGTTCATCGATGAAGGTTTTGAGAAACTGAACGTCGGCGACATCGTCACCGTTGAGGTCGATGAAGCGGGCGAATACGATCTTTGGGGCAAACTGGTTTAACCACAACAATCTGCCAAAATTTGCGCGGCACCTATGTCTAAGTGCCGCGCAATTTCAAATTAGTCTTCCAGCAAGAATGTGATTTTCATCACAACGCGGTATTCGCTGATTTTGCCATCTGTCACGACAACTTTTTGATCCGCAATCCACGCGCCGCTGATGCCCTTAAGGGTCTTGGATGCGCGCGCAATGCCGCTTTCCAATGCGTCGTCAAATGACTTTGTTGAGGATGCGATGACTTCGGTAACTTTTGCGATGCTCATAGTATTTTCCTTTGATTTAAAATTGGTTTGAGAAATTCAAGGGCCGACCCATGGATTATGTGTGTGGTGCCCTGAGTGTTTGTTGTCTCAACTGTGGCGATCATAACCGGCAAAGCTGACTCCCATTAAGGGGAAAACAGGACCATCCCACCCCCTAATGAAGACCTGTCATGACCACACTTAGCCTGCCTAAACAGGTAGAGCCTCAGTGTGGACGTCCGGTTTGAGCCCAAAGTACCGAATGCTGCGCCGTGGACGAATGACCGATGTTGCGCCATGGTACGATGCAGATTTGATTGAACTTCTGGGGCGACCAGTGCAGTTTTGATTTGGAGTGATTTCGTCATGAACGTACCAAGAGAACTTTGGCTGCATGATCGACTTGGATTTTTTCATAATCCAAATAATGCGAAGTCAGAAAAATACTATCACGGAAACGATGACAGTATGCGAGCTAGATTTCTTCCCGCACACCGCCAATTGCCATGGTCTTGGCTTGCATTGCTTTTCTCCATCATCCTTGTACTTTTCTCCATCTATCTTGATGTTTTCGATAGTCATCCTGCCGTTGAGTCGGGGCTTTGGTTTCAGCGTTCTGGCGCTGTGTTAGTCATGGCATCTTTTTGGGTTGAGTGGAATTCATCAAGGGCAGACCTCGGAGGTAACATGTCCATGGCATTCAACCACATTTCCCTATCCAAGCGATATGTTCGCTGGATAAAGACGTTCAGCAGAATGGGCTTTGTTTGCGCAGTCATCGGTACAGCTATCTGGGCATACGGGGACAAAATTATATCTTAAATCCAGTACGGCTTAAAAGTTCCTCTTTAGTTTCGAACTGAGCCGACATTGAATTGATTGCAGCGAAAGCTAACTTTGTCCGCAAAGCTGAAATTCAAACCGAAACACAACGCCCAAACACGCCATACTTGCATTTGTTCCCCTTATGTTCTATTTATGTTCTCAATAACAGGAACAAAGGAATCAGTCATGCAACACCAAGCAACGCTACCAGGTATGTTTGCACCCGTTCAGGGCGTGCTTGCGATTGAACCTGCCGTTCCTGCTACAGAAAAACAAATCGCATTTGCAAAATCTATAGCGGGTAAAATGGGTGTCACTTTGCCCACATCCCTGTTTGCCAACCGCACCAGCCTGTCTGCGTGGATCGACAAACATAAGCCAAAGCCACCAACAGGTCAGTTCGCCAATTACCCCTCATCCAAACAGGTGCAATTTGCAGAACGCATTGCGCGGCTCAAACGGCGCGAGGTGCCACACGAATGCTTTCGTGACAAAACACTGATGTCGCGTTGGATTGATGGGAACAAACCACGTTGATAGCGTTGGATTAAGGCACCCGCAGCACTATGTATTGTTCATGAATGAAGAAACCAAAGTTCTATACAACGCGCAGTGCCCCGTCTGTCGGTTTGAAATTGATCATTACCGCAGCTATGCGCAGAAATCAGACCTCGCTATCCGCTTCGACGATCTTAACAGTGATGCCTTATCGGCCTGGGATATCAGCGCTGATCAGGCGGCGCGCCGCCTTTATGTAGAACACAAAGGTCAGCTGTATTCGGGCATTCCAGCATTCATCATGCTGTGGCACGAAATGCCACGCTACCGTATTTTGGGGCGGATCGTAGACCTGCCAGTCATCCACTGGATCGCCTGTAAGGTGTATGACCTTGCGTTAGCGCCAGCGATTTATCGTTGGCATCTGTATCGACAGCGGCGTACCTAAAGTAACCCAAAAAAGGCCGTGCACATGTACCCCACCTCTAGAAATGAAACTATTGCTGATGGGGTCGTACACGCCCTATCCATTTCCTTGGGTCTTTATGGCGCCGTTTGGCTGTGGTGCTATTTGCCGATGTGGCGCACCACTGAAATGTCATGGGCTGTTGGCATCTACATTGCAATCATGGTCAGCGCGTTCACTGTTTCCGGCGTCTATCACATGACCCCAATTTCGGATTTGCGTGTGCGCCTGCGCCGTGCAGACCACGGTCTGATATTCCTGCGCATTGCCTCCAGCTATACACCGCTGGTTTTGGTCATAAACACGCCGTTCTCCTATGTCGTCTTGGCTGGGGTGTGGATCGCTGCGCTTATTGGTTTCTTTTCCAAACTCGTGTTCTGGAAAGGCGAAGGGGGGTCATCCCTCGCGCTATACTTTGCACTTAGCTGCGCGATGTTCCTCTTGATTTGGCCAATGTGGCAACGCTTGGATCACACCTCGATCTGGTTATTATTGGGAGGTGGCGCGACCTACGGGATCGGCGCGATCTTTTATTCGCGTAAAACCATGCCCTATCGCTATCCAGTCTGGCACATCTTTGTAACGGCTGCATCGGCTGCATTCTTTGTCGCCATTGCCATCGCGATCCGCTGATTACAGCGCGTCCAAATAGGCGCGCACACAGGTCTGCACATGACGAAAACGGTCACCGCCCAAATGCTTACCACCATACCAACGTGTCACAACGATCAAATGATCGCCTAGCCCCTCGCGCTCTAGCATCCGCACAATGATCATGCCCGCACCGCTTTCACCGTCATCGCCCTTTAGCGCGCCAGTCGCAGACAGTTGCACAGCCCATGTATTGTGGGTCGCCTTGGCATAGGCCTTGTCACGTTTCAAAAGCTTCAGGGCCGCGTCCACGCCGGCACGATCCGTCACCGGACAGCCAGAGACCGCATATTTGGACCCCTTGTCCGTCAGGATGTGGCCCAACATCTTCATTGCTTAAATCTCAGACAGCGCTTTTTGCACGACTTGCAGGCGTTCCTCATTGGACGGATGGGTGCCAAGGAAACGATCACCCGGATCAGGGATGCGTTTGATAAACTCTGACCCGATCACAGGTGAATACCCGCCCAAGGCCGTCAATTTTGCACCAAGGTAATCCGCCTCAAGCTCATGATCCTTGGAATATCCACGCGCCCCAAACTGCGCACCCAACTTCACAGCTTCTTCAACGCCGGCCGGAGCTGCCCCCGTCAATGTTGCAAGACCACCCAAAATCACAGCCCCCGCAACAGAGTTCTGTTTCTGACGTCCAATATGGTTCAAAATGTGGTGTGCACCCTCATGCCCCATGACAAATGCCAATTCATCCGCATTGCCCGCATCCAAAATCAACTTTTGCGTAAAGGCGATAATAGGGCGCTTGTTCGCATCCAGTGTTTGATAGGCGTTGGCCGGGCTGTTTGGGTTGCCATCGATAACGATCCGGAAATCGCAATCCAAACCAGTCGTTTTGGTGCGGCACTCCCGTTCAATCACAGGCTCCATATTGGTTGCCACGCGCGCAAAGGCCCGTTGGGCCTGTGCCGCTGAACTAAACCCAGAGGTCGTCGCCACCAAAGGTGCGGCACTTGTGTTTGTGTCCGAAGTCGGCACCACGTCACAGGCCGCAACCAGCCCAAGCAAACCAAACCCAATCGCCAGTCTCAGAAACATACAGACCTCAAAGCAAAAAACTCAACGCCATCTTACCATTCAACCCGCCCTCTTACACCCCTGTTCACGTACTTATTTCCGTGCGTGTAAGCCACCGCCCAAGCCACACCAATAGGGCCTTCCTATATGAGGCAACATTGAT
This sequence comes from Paracoccaceae bacterium, assembly GCA_023955215.1. Taxonomy (GTDB): domain Bacteria; phylum Pseudomonadota; class Alphaproteobacteria; order Rhodobacterales; family Rhodobacteraceae; genus Ascidiaceihabitans. Next base: position 2,036 of record JAGSGK010000051.1, on the reverse strand, counting down.
AAACTCAGCCTCAGACAACGGGAGAAAACACGTGGCCACTGGTACAAACATCAAAACCTACTTTGAGGGCGCATGGCACAACGAGGACAAACCCATCATGCGGGCCGCCGACCACGGGTCATGGTTGGGCACCACTGTGTTTGACGGCGCACGCTACTTTGATGGCGTGACACCAGACCTGCTGACCCACTGCGAACGGATCAACCGATCCGCCAAGGCATTGATGATCGCGCCCACGATGGACCCAAACGATATGGTCAACGCAATTCATGACGGGCTGAAATCATATGACCCTACTGCGGCCGTCTACATCCGCCCCATGTACTGGGCCACCATCGGTGACGACACCGGGATATTGCCCAGCCAAGATGAAACCGGTTTTGCCATCTGCCTTGAACAGATCCCAATGGCCCCGCAAAATGCATCCACCACATTGACCCAGACACGGTTCCGCCGTCCCGTTCTGGCCGACAACGTGGTGAATGCAAAAGCGGGCTGTCTTTACCCCAACAACGCCCGCATGATCGCCGAAGCGCGCAGCAAAGGGTTCAAAAACGCACTGGTCGCGGATGCGTCAGGCAACGTGGCCGAAACCGCCAGCGCCAACGTCTTCATGGTGAAGGACGGCGAGGTGTTCACCCCAATTGCCAACGGCACATTCCTTGCGGGCATCACCCGTGCGCGCCACATGAAACACATGCGTGAAAACGGTATGACGGTGCATGAAAAGACGCTCACATTCGAGGATTTCCATGACGCAGACGAGGTGTTCCTAACAGGTAATATGATGAAAATCACGCCTGTCACGGCCTTTGACGATACCCAATATGAAATCGGGAAAACCACAAATCAGGTGCGCGAAATGTATTGGGATTGGGCCGTCAGCGGCGGCTAACCGCCCGTAAACACCTGACCCAAAAGAAAATCTAACATCTTCGCTCAATTGCGTTGCCACACCCCGCGCACTGCGCCACAATCACCATGTTGAATGGAGAATATCATGCGTAAGTTTCTGGTCGTGCTGGATGACAGCCAAGAATGTTTGAACGCAATGCGTTTCGCCGCACTGCGTGCTGCCCACACGGGTGGCGGCGTCGAGGTTCTTGCGGTGATTCCGCCAGACGAATTCAATCACTGGATTGGCGTTGGGGCCGTGATGCGCGAAGAAGCGCGTGATCGCATCAATGCGCATTTCGAAGTCTTTGCAAAATGGATGCGCGACAAACAACAGGTCGATCCTGAACTGGTGATCCGTGAGGGCGAAGCTGTCGCAGAAATCATCGCGCAAATCGCCGAAGACCCTGAAGTTGGCGTGCTGGTACTAGGTGCCGGCGTCGGCAACAAAGGCCCCGGCCCTCTTGTGACCCAACTGACAAAAAGCGCGGGCACATTGCCGATCCCAATCACAATCGTCCCCGGCGACATCACCAAAGAAAAGCTTGAAGCGATTACATAAGACGAGGTTCGGTTCGCAACCAAAGAATGCGGCTTTGATTGAGGTGGCAGATTTCAGCTACAAGCCAACATAGCGGCTCGAATAGTGGCTTTTGGGTCATCCGTTATAGACGAAATTATGACTTTTAATTTTTGGCTCCCCGGCTCGGAGGAAACCAATTCGACAGTTGGCGGTGACGACGGGTCAAAGTGTCCTCCGACATCCTCAATAAGGTCTGCCCACGCAATTGCAGCCTTGGCCGCTGCCCGAAGATCAATCCTAGTGTCACTTTTCAAATCGATGAATAATACTAAAGGGGTTTTTGACAAAATAATCTCCAAAACAACTTATTGGAGAAAACCTGAAAGTAAGGGAAATGTGGAGTCTTAATTTTTCATCTTATCAGATTGGAGCTTGGTGCGTTTGATACATAAGGCCGCAATAGTCACCAAAGCAGACCTTGACCAACTAATGCCTGCTGGTCGCTTTGTCCGCAAAGCTGACCTTCACCCCGACAGCCAAAACTTAACCAACAGTTAATCGTCCCCCACAAACGTTAACAAAACCCGAAACTTAACAAATCGTTAACGCCCCTCTTGTT
>JAGSGK010000121.1 GCA_023955215.1 Paracoccaceae bacterium | reverse complement strand
GGACCTAACGTGCGGACTTCATCAAGGCAAGCGGTAATATCAACCGCATCAAAAGGCCGGACACATGACCGCAACCTGCAAACATCAAAGTCACTCAAATTAACCCTTGCATAAAAGGAGCCGTCCACACATGACAGTGCCCCGTTGGATTTACAAATTCGCCTTGAATGTTGATTTTTTGCGCGCGACAAGAAAGTATAGCTACAAAGCAAGTTAGAAGCTTGGCGCAAAAAAACGGCGGAGTGGGCAGTAATGGCGGGTACTAAAATTCGAAACATGGAAGAGTTTGCCAAATTGAGTGGTATTTCTCGGCCAACGGTTTCTAAATATTTCAACGATCCCGACAGTGTTCGCGCGAGCAACCGAATACGTATCGAGGCCGCATTGGAGCGTTATGAGTATCGGCCCAACATCTATGCGATGAACCAGAACCGAAAACTGACAAAGAACATTGGCATTGTGGTGCCGCTGTTGTCAGATCCCTATTTTGCTGAAATAGCACGCAACCTAGAGCAAAGATGTATCGCGGCGGGCTACCGACCAAGTTTGTTTTCCTCGCATGGGGATCCGGTGCTGGAGGTTCAGGTGCTTGATACCCTACGGTCGCTAAAGCCAGTGGGTGTACTGCTGGCCCCTTTGGGCCGGGCTTCGAACCCGAAGGCGCTTGAAAAATTCTGCAATGACGTGCCGACACTGATATTTGACAGCAGCGTCGATGAGATCGGGCTTGCGTTTGTTGGTTCTGACAACTTCCAATTTACCGCACATATCACCGATTATCTTTGTCGAACGGGCGAGCCACCTTGCTTTTTCGAGATGAAAACGCCCGCTAATCCGAATGCGCATCGCCGCCGTCAAAGCTATGTAAACGCGATGGAAAGATTTGGGTACAAACCAGATGTCATCTCAGTTGGTGGTGAGGGGTGGGGGTTGGAGGAAATTGGACGCCTGGGTGGGCATGAGGCCTTGCGCAAGGGTTGGTTTTCTACCAACACGATCCTTTGCAGCAACGACCGTTTGGCGATTGGCTTGCTGACTGCTTGTTATGAACAAGGTGCGCTTGTCGGGCGCACGGCTGACTCAACGATTCGTGTTGCTGGTCAGGACGGACATCCGCATTCGCGCTATACATGCCCACCACTTACTACGATTTCACATGACTATGACGCGGTCTCGCAAACAGCCGCTGAGACCTTGTTTGCGTCGATTGAGGGGAAGATGTCGCCCTGGAAAAGCACGAGGTTGGAAGGAAAGTTGATTTTACGAGATTCAGCATAAAACCATGACTAATTTTACGCGCGTTAAATAACTGTTGACGCCGCGTATAATATCGTCATATTTTTTCCCAGTAAAAATAACCAGGGAGAAATTACTATGTTCTTAAAGGGTACACTTTGTGCTGCCACTGCGCTTACCTTGATTACTGCAGGTGGTGCATTTGCAGACGGCCATTCAGCAACTATTACAATTGCGACTGTTAATAACGGCGATATGATCCGCATGCAGGGCTACACTGATGGCTTCACCGCTGAGACAGGCATTGCCGTTGAATGGGTGACATTGGAAGAAAACGTACTTCGGCAGCGTGTCACAACCGACATCACCACCAAAGGTGGCGCTTTCGATATTATGACAATTGGGATGTACGAAACCCCGATCTGGGGTTCTAACGGCTGGTTGGTTCCACTAAACGATCTGTCCGCCGAGTACGACGCCGCCGATCTACTTCCTGCTATGGCGGGTGGTCTTTCTCACGAAGGCACTTTGTACGCAGCCCCGTTCTATGGCGAAAGCTCTATGGTCATGTATCGTACCGACTTGATGGCGGCCGCTGGTCTTGAAATGCCAGACGCACCTTCATGGTCATTCATTGCAAAAGCTGCACGTGAAATGACAGACCGTGACAACGATATCAACGGTGTCTGTCTGCGCGGTAAGGCAGGTTGGGGTGAAGGTGGTGCCTTCATCACTGCGATGTCCAATTCGTTTGGTGCGCGTTGGTTTGACGAAGACTGGAATGCACAGTTTGACACACGTGAATGGTCAGACACGCTGAACTTCTACGTCAACATGATGAACGATGCAGGTCCCGCAGGTTACGCGACAAACGGCTTCAACGAGAACCTGTCCCTGTTTAACCAAGGCAAGTGCGGCATGTGGATTGATGCGACTGTTGCAGCATCCTTCGTGACAGGAGACGATTCAACTGTTGCTGATTCTGTTGGTTTTGCGCTTGCGCCTGACAACGGCATGGGTGTTCGGTCTAACTGGTTGTGGGCATGGGCCTTGGCAATTCCCGCCGGCACACAGCAAGAAGCAGAGGCCAAGCAATTCATCGAATGGGCTACTGGTAAAGGCTATATCGAGCAAGTTGCTGCGAACGAAGGTTGGGCAAATGTACCTCCTGGTGCACGTACATCTCTGTATGAAAACGCCAACTACCAGGCCGTTCCATTCGCTCAGATGACGCTGGACAGCATTCTGTCAGCTGATCCAACAAACTCTACCGTCGATCCGTCGCCATATGTTGGCATTCAGTTCGCCGCTATCCCAGAGTTTGCAGGTATCGCAACTGAAGTGAGTCAAGAATTCTCTGCCGCTTACGCTGGACAGCAGTCCATCGAAGAAGCGCTGGAGAAGGCACAGGCCATCACAAACGACGCTATGGAAGCCGCCGGTTACCGCTAAGCGTACGACAACATCAGGGGGCAATTTTCAAATTGCCCCCTGATCAAGACTTTTAATTTATCCTTCGATAACATCTCACCGGTGGCGCGACCACCGACAGGATAGGACCACCCAATGGCCACCAAAGCATCACGATCCGCAGCCCGAACGATGATGACACCGGCCGTTATCCTGCTCTTGGGTTGGATGTTGGTCCCCCTGATCATGACACTGTGGTTTTCGTTCACGAAATACCTGCCGCTGCGCGGTGACAGCATACAGCGAGGCCTCGAGTGGGTCGGTTTTGCAAACTATAGCCGCTTTTTGTCTTCCAGTGCCTTTTGGCCCTCTGTGCAAACGACCCTCATTATGGTTGGTGGCGTTCTGCTGATCACCGTGGTTCTGGGCGTGTTGCTTGCGATGCTGCTAGACCAGCCGATGTGGGGCCAGGGCGTGGTCCGAATTTTGATAATCGCGCCATTTTTTGTGATGCCGACCGTGTCTGCCCTTGTGTGGAAGAACATGATGATGGACCCGGTGAACGGCATTTTTGCCCACCTATGGCGTTTTTTCGGGGCCGAGCCTGTAGCCTGGCTTCAGGATGCCTCGCTAAGCTCTGTCGTCACGATTGTATCATGGCAGTGGCTGCCCTTCGCAACCTTGATTCTGCTCACAGCAATCCAGTCGCTGGACAGTGAGCAACTGGAAGCGGCCGAAATGGACGGGGCGCTCGTGATCAAACGGTTCTGGTTTATCGTGCTACCGCATCTGGCGCGTGCGATCACCATTGTGATCCTAATTCAAACGATCTTTCTGTTGTCGATCTTTGCAGAAATTTTTGTTACGACCGGTGGTGCGTTCGGCACCCGCACCCTGACCTATCTGATTTTTCAAAGGGTCATCGACAGCCAGAACATCGGGCTGGGGTCTGCGGGCGGGGTCTACGCCATTATCCTTGCCAATATCGTTGCGATCTTCCTGATGCGCATCGTTGGCAAAAACCTTGACGCTTAAAAGGAAAGGGATCACATGGCACGCAACGTCACTACTCAACGAAAGATAATCACCACGGCTGCGGCGTGGACGATTGGGCTGATCATCTTTTTTCCGATCTACTGGACGATCCTGACCAGCTTCAAGACAGAGGCTCAGGCGATCAACGATCCGCCTTTGTTTTTCGCCTTCAATTGGACACTGGAAAACTATGCGATCGTGCAGGAGCGGTCTGACTATATGAAATTCCTGTGGAACTCCGTGGTTATTGCCGGTGGGTCCACGATTTTGGGCACTTTGATCGCCATACCGGCTGCGTGGTCCATGGCGTTTGTGCCGTCGGTGCGAACCAAAGACATTCTGCTTTGGATGCTGTCCACCAAAATGCTGCCTGCGGTGGGAGTGCTTTATCCAATTTCGCTGGTCTTTGTTCAGTTCAATCTACTTGATACGCGTGGCGGGCTGATGGTTGTACTGATGTTGATCAATCTGCCGATCATCGTTTGGATGCTTTACAGCTATTTCAAGGAAATCCCTGGCGAGATACTAGAGGCCGCGCGCATGGATGGCGCGACGCTGAAAGAGGAAATCCTCTATGTGCTGACACCGATGGCGATCCCCGGAATCGCGTCCACATTATTGCTCAACTTCATTCTGGCATGGAACGAAGCCTTCTGGACCTTGAACCTGACGGCCACCAACGCCGCGCCGCTGACTGCATTTATCGCCAGCTATTCCAGCCCCGAAGGCTTGTTTTTTGCCAAACTCAGCGCGGCCTCTACAATGGCGATTGCGCCGATCCTCATTCTTGGCTGGTTAAGCCAGAAACAACTCGTCCGCGGCCTGACTTTTGGCGCCGTAAAGTAAGGAAGCTGACACATGGGACAGATTGAACTTAAACAGGTCACCAAAAGCTTTGGTACCACGCAAGTAATCCCACCACTGGACCTGATTATTCAGGACGGGGAGTTCACCGTTTTCGTCGGCCCCTCTGGCTGCGGAAAATCCACCTTGCTGCGCCTGATTGCTGGGCTTGAAGACATTACGACAGGCCACATTGAGATTGATGGTAAGGGTGCAACGGATGTGGTGCCCGCTAAACGCGGCCTTGCTATGGTGTTTCAGTCCTATGCGCTTTACCCGCATATGTCAGTGCGCAAAAATATCGCCTTTCCGCTACGGATGGCCAAGCTGGACAAGGCAGAGATCACCAAACGCGTCGAAGGGGCGGCCAGCGTGCTGAACCTGACGGATTATCTGGATCGCCGCCCCGGACAATTGTCGGGCGGCCAGCGTCAGCGGGTTGCAATTGGCCGCGCAATTGTGCGCGAACCGGCGGCGTTCTTGTTTGACGAACCTTTGTCCAACCTTGATGCCGCCCTGCGTGTCGGTATGAGGCTTGAAATTTCTGAGCTGCACAAACGGCTGGAAACCACGATGGTCTATGTTACGCACGATCAGGTGGAAGCCATGACAATGGCCGACAAGATTGTCGTTCTAAACGCTGGTGTGATCGAACAGGAGGGCACCCCGTTGGAACTGTACCGCAGCCCCCGAAACACCTTTGTCGCGGGCTTCATCGGGTCACCGAAAATGAACCTGATTACTGGTCCAGAGGCGGAAAAACAAAATGCCCATACAATCGGCGTGCGCCCTGAACATATTGATGTGGTTGAAAGCGGCGGTCAGTGGCAGGGCACTGTGGGCGTGGCCGAACACCTTGGCTCTGACACGTTCTTTCACATTCACAACACCGGCCTGGCTGAAATGCTGACCGTGCGCGCAATTGGCGACGTCAGCCTGCGCCATGGCGACGCTATTCATCTGAACCCACGCGCTGCTGAAATACACCGGTTTGACGCTCAAGGCTTGCGGATATCATGACCCAACTCGCCGGAAAGTCCGCCCTAATCACAGGGGCTGCACGTGGCATCGGTCTGGCCTTTGCCAAAGCCTATGTGGCCGAAGGCGCGCGGGTTGCCATTGGCGACATCGATATTGATCGAGCAAGGATTGCGGCCACCCAAATCGGCAATTCTGCAATTGCCGTGCAGATGGACGTGACGGATCAGTCTAGCATTGATACAGCCGTCACAGAAACAGTCAAAGCTTTAGGTCAGATAGATATCCTGATCAACAACGCGGCAATTTTCACCGCTGCGCCCGTAGCCGAGATCACGCGGCAGGACTATAAGCGCGTCTTTGATATTAATGTCTCGGGCACGCTTTTTACCATGCAAGCTGTCGCCAACCATATGATTAAACGCGGCATTAAGGGGCGCATCATAAACATGGCGTCTCAGGCCGGGCGGCGCGGAGAAAGCCTTGTTTCTGTTTATTGCGCGTCCAAAGCGGCAGTGATCAGCCTGACCCAATCGGTGGGGCTGAACTTAATCCAGCACGGCATCAACGTTAATGCCATATCGCCTGGTGTCGTGGACGGCGAACATTGGGATGGGGTCGATGCATTTTTCGCTAAATACGAAGGCAAATCGCCGGGTCAAAAGAAGAAAGAGGTCGCTGTGGCCGTTCCGTTTGGGCGCATGGGCACAGCGGATGACCTGACCGGAATGGCAGTCTTTCTTGCAAGCGACAGCGCTTCCTACGTTGTGGCCCAAACTTACAATGTTGACGGCGGAAACTGGATGAGTTGATGAGTAGGCGTTCAGATGCAAAACCGACGATGAAACTTTGTGATGCGACCCTTGGTGAGTTGCCGGATGGGGTTTTGACACCCTCTTATGACCGATCAAAGCTTTCCCCCGGACTCGTTCACATCGGTTTGGGGAATTTCCATCGGGCACATCAGGCGTGGTACTTGCATCGGCTCATGCAACAAGGTCTGGCACTCGACTGGGCGATAGTTGGGGCAGGTGTAAAACCATATGACGAAGATCAACGACTGAAACTTGCGGCGCAAGATTACATGACGACACTTATTGAATTGTCACCAGAGGGTCGCACGGCTGAGGTGATTGGTTCGATGATTGACTATGTCCCGATTGAACCCGGCAACGCCCAACTGATTGAACAAATGGCGCAACCCGAAACCAGAATTGTGTCACTGACCGTTACCGAGGGTGGGTATTACATCAACCCTGTCACCAAGGGCTTTGATGTCACTCATCCCGACATCGTTTTTGATACCACCCATCCAACAGCGCCCAAGACCGCCTTTGGTGCGATGGTCGCCGCGCTACGCCTGCGGCGTGACGCTGGCGTCGGTCCTTTTACGGGGCTTAGCTGTGACAACCTTCAGGGCAACGGCACAATCTTGCGGCAGGCTGTCGTGTCATTGGCTCGGCTGTCTGATCCTGATCTGGCTAATTGGATTGACGCCAATTGCAGCTTTCCCAATTCGATGGTCGATTGCATCGTACCCGCCACCGGACCGAAAGAGCGTCATCTTGCGTGCACCCTCGGAGTTAACGACGTGGTTCCGGTCACCCATGAAAACTTTCGCCAATGGGTGATCGAAGACAATTTCTGCGCCGGTCGCCCGGATTGGGATAAGGCTGGTGCGACCTTTACTGACAATGTCCATGATTTCGAGGCCATGAAAATTCGCATTCTCAACGGTGGGCACCAGGTGATCGCGGGCGTTGGTGAGGTTCTGTCACTCTCTACGATCGTTGACTGCATGGCACATGAAAAGATTGCGAACCTGTTCAGAAAGCTTGCCCGAGAAGAGATCACCCCCCTTGTGAAAGCCGTGCCCGGCATGACCCCTAAGACCTATGTCGAATTGATCGCTGAGCGGTTTTCAAACCCGCATATCATGGACACTACCCGGCGTGTGGCTTTTGATGGTTCATCGCGTCATCCGGGCTTCATTATCCCGTCAATCCGCGATGGCATTGCTGCTGGAACGCCTGTAGACGGGCTTGCGCTGGTGTCGGCGGTGTGGGCGCGCATGTGCGAGGGAACGCGTGAGGACGGCACCCAGATTGAGCCGAACGATCCCTTTTGGGATGAATTGCAGAGAACGGCCAAGGCGGCCCAGAACGACCCCGCAGTCTGGCTTGCCCAAACCCAGTACTATGGCGATCTGGCTGGGCAACCCCGTTTTGCCAAGGCATTCGAGGAATGGCTGCGGATGATCTGGGTGGATGGTATCAATGCAGCAGTCGATACCTATCTGGTTAGTTAGGTATCTGGCGGTGACTTGAGCAAAGAAGGCCCTTTGTTACCGCTTACTGTCGTCGAAGGGCACCGAATGGAAAACGGCAGACGACCCTGTGCTGCGGAGAGGTCTTGATTGACATGATCACAGAGCCCACAGTGTTAGGCCATAAAGGCTTTGTACCCTGTGCTAGTGGTGCGTTGTACAACACTGTGCGGGCTCTGGGCCCTTATCCCAAGACAGGCTGGCCGACCTCCCGACCCAAGCTGCGCATGAAGCCCTTGGGTTTGGGGCAAAAGTCGCCGCAGTCACCGTGTCACGCGCCGGTGCCAATCTGCCATGGAACGATCAACTATGATGACACCAGAGGATAATATGACAGAGATTAACACGCCTGTACTTGTTCGCAAAATCCATGAATGCCTGATTGGCCAAAACCGTATTCTTTTAGCTATCGCGGGCCCGCCAGCATCAGGTAAATCAACCTTGGCTGCTGATTTAGCACGCGCGCTTGGTCCCACAGCGATCGTTTTGCCGATGGATGGGTTCCATTTGGAAAATGACCAGCTTCAGGACATGGGGATTTTACACCGTAAAGGCGCACCAGAGACGTTTGATGCCGAAGGTTTCGTCACCTTGTTGGAGAAAGTGCGGAATGAAAGCACTGTTCAGTTCCCCACCTTTGATCGCAAAGCCGATAAAACAGTCCCAAATGCGGGCCGAATTCAAG
>JAGSGK010000058.1 GCA_023955215.1 Paracoccaceae bacterium | reverse complement strand
ATTGTTGGGCGCATTGTGGGTCACCTTTTCGATATATAGCTTTGCTGACACGGTTTTTTGCACCCTGCAAGGGTAGGAATTGTCGCAAAGCACGGGTAGAACACGGTTGATACCCTAATGACGGGGAAAAAACAAAAGGCTGCAGCGTTGAACCTTACGCAAACTCTGTTTGAAATCATCGATATGCGCTCTTTCTCGAACCTTTGGTTCTGGATCGGATTGGCTGTCGTCTGGTCCTCCGCCAGTCACCGGGTTTTGGGCGTTCCAAACGATATAATCCAAAGGGCGCGACGCTACGGAGCTGAGGCGGAATCAGATCTAGAAGATCTGGTGCGGATCAATTGTAACCGATTGGTTTACGTCAGCAATATCTCGGGGCTTTGGCTGTTGGGTTTCGTTTGTTTCATTCTTACCGGCCTTGGGATTATGGGTTTCTATTATTGGGTAGAGTTTGCCCAAGCCGTCTTTTTGTTGGCGTTTCCTATGACGTTGGTTGGTATGCTGAATGTCTCAACAGCGCGGCTTTACCAGATGGAACAAAGCACGGGTGAGGCGCTTTATAAGCTCTTGAACCGTCATCGGATGTACACCCAATTCATTGGGATGATTGCAATCTTCGTGACGGCCCTTTGGGGCATGTTCTGGAATATGCGCGATTTAATTTTGGTGCAATAACCACTGTCATTGACAGCGGGGCTGTTCGACATAGGTCCCTACACAAAGATAGATTCAAGGCCGCGCAATGAGCACCAAATCAAAAATTACCATATCCGGCGCGCCAGAGGGCTTTGATGCTCAACTGATCTTGCAAGAGTTGGATAAGAGTGGTCAGCCAGTCTGCCACGTTGCGCGTGACGACAAGCGTATGGTGGCAATGCAGGATGCTTTGCGGTTTTTTGCACCAGACCTACCTGTCATCGTCTTTCCGGGTTGGGATTGCCTGCCTTATGATCGTGTTTCGCCGAACGCCGATATTTCAGCGCAGCGCATGGCAACGTTGGCGGCACTTGTACATGGGATGCCGGAACGCTTTGTTTTACTTACAACATTGAACGCTGCGACCCAGCGCGTTCCGGCGCGTGCTTTGCTGAAAGAGGCCGCGTTTTCTGCAACTGCTGGCAGTCGTGTTGACGAAAAAGGGCTGCGCAACTTCTTGGTCCGCATGGGATTTGTCCAAAGTCCAACGGTTATGGAGCCGGGGGATTATGCAGTTCGCGGCGGTATCATCGATATTTACCCACCAGGTGACTTGGGGCCGATCCGTTTGGACCTGTTCGGGGATGTTTTAGACGGTGCACGTCGTTTTGATCCGGCGACGCAACGAACAACTGAAAAACTGGATGTCATAGAATTAGCACCTGTGTCCGAGGTTATCTTGGACGAGCCTGCTGTCACGCGTTTTCGCCAGAACTATCGCCTAGAGTTTGGGGCCGCTGGGACGGATGATCCACTATATGAGGCGATCAGCGCAGGGCGCAAACATCAGGGTGCAGAGCATTGGTTACCCCTATTTCATGCTGAACTTGAAACGCTGTTTGATTTCCTACCAAAAGCTACGATTACGCTTGATGACCAGATGACGGGCGCGCGTTTAGCCCGCTGGGAAGGGATCGAAGATCAATACGAAACGCGCAAACTTGCGATGGACAATCGCTCAAAGAATGACAGCGTTTACAAACCATGCAAGCCGCATGGCCTTTATATGGATGACGCCGCTTGGGTCACAACTGTCGCGGAACGCCGTGTGATCCAATTCGCCGCTTTGTCTCAGGCGACGGGTCCAAATGTCACTGATGCTGGTGGACGAATTGGGCGTAATTTTGCACCTGAACGTCAGCAGGAAAGTATAAGCCTTTTCGGTTCCTTAGCGTCACACCTTAAAGCTAAGCTACAAGACAATCCCGTTGTGATTGCTAGCTACTCAGAAGGCGCGCGGGAACGTCTGACTGGATTGATTGAAGAAGAAGGCTTGTCCGAAGTTTTGCCTATTAGCAATGCATCGCGCATCGGTAAGCGTGGTTTGCATTTGGTGGTATGGGCGTTGGAGCACGGGTTTGAAACGCCTAATCTGACAGTGATTTCTGAACAGGATGTTTTGGGCGATCGGCTGATCCGCTCCACTAAGAAACGAAAGCGTGCGGCGAATTTCTTGACCGAAACGCAGTCGCTGAGCCCCGGTGACTTGATCGTTCACATGGATCACGGGATTGGCCGCTATCAAGGCATGGAAGTAATCACTGCTGCTGGCGCTGCACATGAATGCCTTCTGCTTGAGTATGCTGAGCAAACCAAGCTGTATATGCCGGTTGAAAATATCGAATTGCTGTCCAAATATGGCCATGATGAAGGGTTCTTGGACCGTTTAGGTGGTGGAGCGTGGCAGGCTAAGAAATCACGTCTCAAAGAACGCATTCGCGAGATGGCTGAAAAGCTTATTCGTGTTGCTGCAGAACGTGCACTGCGCCGTGCGCCGGTCATGGATCCGCCAGAAGGCATGTGGGACGCCTTTAGCGCACGGTTCCCATATTCTGAAACGGATGACCAGCTAAGCGCGATTGGCGATGTCGTTGATGATCTAACCAGCGGTTCACCTATGGACCGACTGGTCTGTGGTGATGTTGGATTTGGTAAAACCGAAGTCGCGATGCGTGCCGCTTTTGTTGCAGCTATGTCAGGCGCACAGGTGGCGATTGTCGCGCCGACGACCTTGCTTGCCCGTCAGCATTATAAATCTTTTGCTGAGCGTTTCCGCGGCTTTCCGATCGAAGTACGTCAGCTTAGTCGCTTCGTGTCCAAGAAAGATGCTGATGCGACGCGGGACGGTATGTCACGTGGGACGATTGATATCGTGATTGGCACCCATGCTTTGCTGGCTAAGAACATCCGTTTCAAGAACCTTGGCTTGTTGGTCATTGATGAAGAACAACACTTTGGGGTTACGCACAAAGAACGCCTCAAGCAGATGCGTTCCGACATTCACGTCCTGACGCTGACAGCCACGCCAATTCCACGTACGTTACAATTGTCCCTAACAGGTGTTCGCGATCTATCCATCATTGGCACGCCACCAGTGGATCGTTTGGCAATCCGCACGTATGTGAGTGAATTTGACAAAATTACGATCCGTGAGGGATTGCTGCGCGAACATTATCGCGGCGGACAGTCCTTTTATGTGGTCCCGCGTATCTCCGACATTGGGGAGATCGAAGATTTCTTGAAAGAACACGTTCCAGAGGTCTCTTATATCGTTGCCAACGGTCAAATGGCTGCGGGTGAGTTGGACGACCGTATGAACGCGTTTTATGACGGTAAATATGATGTGCTGCTGGCCACTACTATTGTTGAGTCCGGCTTGGATATTCCAACGGCCAATACAATGGTTGTACACCGAGCTGACATGTTCGGTCTCGCCCAGCTTTATCAAATTCGTGGTCGTGTTGGGCGCTCCAAGACACGTGCATATGCCTATCTGACAACCAAGCCGCGGGCTAAGCTGACGGCTATGGCTGAGAAACGTCTACGCGTGCTGGGCTCACTTGATACATTGGGTGCTGGCTTTACACTGGCGTCTCAAGATCTTGATATTCGCGGGGCAGGGAACCTTTTGGGCGAAGAACAATCAGGGCAGATGCGTGATGTCGGGTTTGAGTTGTATCAATCCATGCTCGAAGAGGCGATTGCCAAGATTAAGTCAGGCCAGTTGGAAGGTCTTTCAGATGATGACGATCAGTGGGCACCACAGATCAAGCTGGGCGTGCCAGTCCTGATCCCAGAGACTTATGTGCCTGATTTGGATGTTCGTTTGGGGCTATATCGCCGTCTCAGCGGGCTGAGTACAAAGGTAGAGTTGGAAGGCTTTGCTGCCGAGTTGATCGATAGATTTGGCACATTGCCGCGCGAAGTGAACACATTGATGCTGATCGTTCGGATCAAAGCCATGTGTAAAAAAGCGGGTATCTCTAAATTGGATGGTGGACCAAAAGGTGTCACGATCCAGTTCCACAATGACAAATTCGCCTCTCCGGCTGGCTTGGTTGATTTCCTGGGGGACGAGGGTGGTGCAGCGAAGCTGAAGGATAACAAGATCGTTGTTTTGCGGGACTGGAAGAAGGACGGGGACAAGATAAAAGGCGCGTTTTCTATTGCGCGTGACTTGGCTGAACGGGTTGTCGCGGAAAAGAAGCGGAAGAAAAGTTAATCTTCTGTGACGTAACTGTTTACGTGGCGCATCAAAAACATGGCGCACAGGCCAAACCCCAAGACTGTTATGATCAGCGGCGCAGGGGTGTCGCTGAGAAACAAGCTAACAGGGGATGCGATCAGCGCACCCCCAAGGGTCGAAATAGACCCGACTACTGATGCCGCCATGCCCGCAATATGGCCCATTGGTTCCATCGAAATCGCGTTGAGGTTGCCCATTGTGAGGCCTGCCTGCGAAAACAGGCAAAACTGCCAAAAGACAAATAGGGGAAAACTGATTGCTGGAAACAGAAACAACGCAATCAAAACAATGCCACCAATTATGACTTGGATGAACAAGGTCCGTGTGACCACTCTATACATGCCAAATCGGGTCACAATATAGGCATTTAGGAGGCTGGAAGCCCCTGAAAACAACGCGACGGCTCCAAACCACAATGGAAATGTTTCCGCACGATCATAGATCTGGTCATAGATCGGCTGGATCAAAATGAGGGTTGAAAACAACATGGCTAGCATCAGGGTCTGGATTAGGATCGAAAGCCTAACCGTTTTATGTGTGAGAAGTTGCTTAACGGCATCGATCATCAACCCCATTTGTAATGGACGACGATCTTCAATTTCCAATGACTCTGTATAGCGTGTGGCGACCCAGACCACTACGATCAACGAGAAGACGATGAAGGCGCCGAAAATACTGCGCCACCCAAAGGCATTTATGATCAGTTGCCCCATTGCTGGGGCAATTGCGGGTACGAGGATGAAGATCGTCATTGCGATCGAAACGATCCGGGCCATTTCCCGACCAGAGAAAAGATCGCGTACCATTGCCATTGACACTACGCGTGGCCCTGCCGCCCCCAAGCCCTGACAGAACCGTGCAAACAGGATCCATTCAAGTGATGATGTCGTCCATGCGGCCATCGCGCTTAAGATATAAATTACGACACCAACGTAAACGATAGGTTTGCGTCCAAACGCGTCCGAGAGTGGACCAGCAAAGAAGGTACCAAGTCCCATGCCAGCGACAAATGATGTCAGTATCCATGCGGCGTGTGAAACGCTTCCATCGGCTATTTCGTCCGCAATATCAGGAATAGCGGCCAACATTGCATCCATTGAGAAAGCAACGGTTGCGAACATCATCGCCATGAGGGCAATGAATTCTGTACGTCCCATGATTTGCTTCGGTGATATCGAAATTTTCTCATTCCATAGCGATGCTATTTCGCGTCACTAAGAGGTATGTGCCATTTACCTATGATTGAAAATGGCTAATTTTTAGAGATGTACTTTAGCGCACTTTCGGCGTGCGTCTTTGCTAAGATGCATCCACTTGAGCTGCTAAGTCGGCGATCACTTGTGCCCATAATTCAGGAGGTTGCGCACCTGGAACCGCGTGTTGGTTCGCAATGATAAATGTTGGCACAGAATTAATGCCCATCTTGCGGCTGTGCTTGTCACGGTCTTGGATCAATTTTAAATCTTCGTCGCTGTCTAAAAGACGTTTTACAACGTTTGCGTCCATTTCTACATTTTTTGCAATGTCGATCAGGACATCCGCGTCACCAATGTCGCGCGCATCGGTGAAATATGCTTTGAACAGGGCAGATACAGCTGCCGTTTGGCGGCCCTCAATGCCGGCCCAATGGATCAGACGGTGGGCGTTGATTGTGTTTGGTGTACGTTTCATGCCTTCAAAATCGATTGCGACACCAGCGGTTTTGGCACTTTCTACAACTGGGGCATAGGCGCGCACTGCTGCTTCTTTGCCGCCGAATTTACCTTCGAGGTATTCGCGGCGTCCCATGCCATTTGCGGGCATATCGGGGTTCAATTGAAATGGGTGCCATTCGATCAAAAACGGATGGTTCGGATGTGCAGACAGCGCTTTGTCCAAATAGGCCTTGCCGATGAAACACCACGGGCAAATTGGGTCTGACATGATATCAAGTTTGATCGGTTGCGTTGTCATATGGGCCTCATTTGGTCGAAAATTGTGAATCTTGCGCTGCCATATCTTAAATCGCAGGCAGGTGCGAGGGATCAGTGGCTTTCTTGGGTATACCTATCGCGCAATGCTTTTCTAAGGATCTTGCCATTTGCACCCATCGGCAATGCGTCGATATGGATGTAAAGTCGTGGTTGCTTGTAGCGTGCCAATTGGTGGGCTGCGTAATCGTTGAGTTTAGCTTCGTCGAGTGTGGCAGGCCCAGTATAGAACGCAGCGATTACATATGTATCAGCTTTGACTTCAACTTGGGTCACGGCAACGGCGTCCATGCCTGAGTAGCCATTGAATGCCTGCTCTACCTCTATCGGCGAAACGCGATAACCACCCGCATTCATCATATCATCATCACGTCCAAGGTAACTGATTTGGCCATCGTCATGCATGATCCCCTGATCGCCGGTTAGAAACCAGTCACCCTGCATTTTAGCTGCCGTTTCTTCAGGGGCTTTAAGGTATCCCATCATTAGACCACAGTCGCTCTTGTGCACCGCGATGGTACCCTCATTGCCACGCGAGACTGGCCCGTCTGGTCCAAGGATTGCAATCCGTCTGCCGGTCTGGGGTTGTCCTAATCTGTCGCCATGAGCGGGTTGTGAGGGACTACCCGATAGGAATGTTGAACATTCTGACATACCATATGCCTCAAAAACTGACGTTCCGGTTGCCTTGCCCCAGGCGGAGCGGGTTGCAGAAGGTAGCTTTTCTCCAGCACTCAATCCGTGACGCAGATTTGGTAAGGTTAGTGTTTCACAACCACGTAACAACTGGCGATAAACGCCTGGAGCGGCCGCAAAGATTGTTGCATCGTTGTTGGCCAGCAGTGTTGGAAGTGCATCAGACTGTGTGCTCGCAGCGGGGATCATCGCCGTCGCGCCGATGGTCCAAGGGTCCATCAATCCGGTTCCCATGGTGTAGGTCCAATTGAATGCACCAGAATGTAGAACGCGATCCTTGGATCGCAACCCATACCATCCCTCAAACATCATTTGACGGGCCCAAATCGCGCGGTGGGCATGCGCAACTGCGCGTGGCTTGCCAGATGTACCAGATGTGTAAACGACGTAGCCCAAACGTTCAGGGTCACCCATGTGATAATCCACTGGTGGTAGGTCGCACATGGCTTGCAACTGCGATAGGCGGATTTGATTGCTGGTTTCGGGGCAGGTTACGGTGGCATCGCGGACGATCAATGTCGGTGACAACTCTTCAATGATCCGTTCGACTTCTGGCAGCGTCAATGCCGCGGACGTCGGGACCGGAACCAATCCAGCAGCCAGCGCACCAAGATATGTCAGTGGATAGTCAACCGTATTGCCAAGGCGCATTAGGATTAGATCGCCGGTTTGTGCGCCACTCTCTAAAAGGCCAGCCGCAATTCCTAAAACAGCGGCTTCAAGTTCTCGGTACGTCCAAGCATCGCAGTGATCCGTGTGCAAAATTTGCAGCGCGATTTTATCAGGGCAAACACGGCTTTTCGCCAAAACATGTGCCGCCATATTAAATGGTCGGGGGTAGGGCGCTTGTGGGCCATTATCAAAAATCGATAGCATAACATTTGCTAGCCTGTGCTTGCGTGCCGCACAAGGCGCACGTTGCATGGCCAGCACGCGACATCTATAGAACGGTCATGACATCAAAAGATCCCAAATCGCTTATCAAGATCGCCCGTGAAGGTGGTGCAACTGAAACTGGAGAACCGCTTGATTTGGGTATGCGCGTGCGCGAATTGCGCAAAGCGCGTGATTGGACGCTTGAACAAGCTGCAGGGCAGGCAGGTTTGGCCCGTTCAACATTGTCTAAGATCGAAAATGGTCAGATGTCCCCCACCTATGAGGCGCTAAAGAAGCTGGCCATCGGATTAGAAATTTCCGTACCGCAGTTGTTTACGCCACCCGCACAAGGCCAAGTGGGCGGTCGCATGGCTGTCACCAAAAACGGCGAAGGCAATGCGACGGTAACAGTGACTTATGAGCACGAGTTGTTGGCTGAGACGTTGACACAGAAAAAGATGTTGCCGTACCGCGCGCGCGTCCGCGCCCGCTCTATGGATGAGTTCGACGGCTGGGTGCGCCATGACGGTGAAGAGTTTATGTATGTGCTGACGGGCGTTGTGCAACTGTACACAGAGTTCTACGAACCCGTTGAAATGCGTCGTGGCGACAGCGCTTATTATGACGCGACCATGGGGCACAATGTTGTGTCTCTTAGTGATGAAGACGCATCGATCCTATGGGTCACGTCGCTAAATTAGTCCTCAGAAAATAGCGCGACCAATATCGTGTGGGCGACAAATACCACAATTATCTGAACAACAATGAATGCCGCAATGTGACCGGGGTAGATGCCAGCGAAGGTGTTGCTGAAACCGCGTGCAATTGTGACCGCTGGGTTGGCAAAACTGGTCGATGATGTGAACCAATACGCCCCGGTAATGTACATTGCGACAAGCGCAGGTACTGTTTCTGGGCGCGATTTGATGCCGCCAAAAATGACGAACAACAAGCCAAAGGTCGCAATTCCTTCAGACCACCACTGTGAAATTCCTGTGCGGTGCATTGTGCTAGAGGCCTGTAATATTGGCAGATCGAACATGAGGTGCGTCGCCCAAACGCCTAGAATCCCACAAACGATCTGTGTGGGAACATATGCAAGCGCCGTGGCGCGATCCAAGTCGCCGCGCAAGTAAAAGGCTAAGGTTACTGCAGGATTGAAATGCGCGCCCGATATCGGGCCCAAGACTGTGATGATGACGTAAAGCATACAGCCCGTCGCAATAGCGTTGGCCAATAGTGCGATGGCAGTGTTCCCACCAGCTAGGCTTTCTCCCATGATCCCCGAACCAACAACTCCAATAAGAAGCAGAGCAGTTCCTAAGCCTTCGGCAGCAATTTTACGTATCATGTGTTCGTCCTGATCGGTGAAGCGCAAAGCGCCAGAGGTTCGTGACCCATAGCGCTTTGTCGTAAAAGTTTTGTGACTTCAATAGTGGGGAGGGAGATTAATCTTCCCACCACCATACTTCTGGCATGTAGTATGGACCATCGCCGTAGATCGGCAGGTTCTCTGGGTACTTCATCTCTTTCACATGTGCGATGCGACCTGTTGTGAACTGCCAGAACGGGATCACATAGCGGCTGGTCATCAACGCGCGATCAAGACCACGTACAGCTGCGACAAAGTCGTCTTGTGAGGCAGCAGTAAGCATCGCATCTACCATTGCATCAACAGCTGGGCTTTGTGCGCCCATTAGGTTGCGACTGCCCTCCATTGAAGCAGACGGGCTGCCCCAATAAAACTGCTGCTCGTTGCCCGGTGAAAGGGAGAGTGAGCGGCGGTAATATGTGACGTCAAAGTCAAATTTACCCGTGCGCTCCACGTACTGCGCATTGTCCACTGTTTCTACTTCAGCTGAAACGCCTAGGCGTTTCAGTGCACCAAGGTACAGATCAGCGATGGCCTTATGCTCTGACTTACCTTGAGCAAGTAGGATCGTCAGGCTTAGGCTTTCGCCGTCAGCGTTTTGCATCATGCCATCTACAGGCTCCCAACCGGCTTCTTTGAGCAAAGCAATCGCGCTGCGAAGGCCCTGACGATTGCGTTCAGAACCATCAGATACAGGAAGTACGTAACCTTCCATCAGGCCCGGAGGCATGTCTGCTGCAAAAGGTGCCAACAACTCTGCTGTGCGCCCCTGTGCTTGGCCCTCTTGCATAGCAAGAAGTGAATTAGAGAAGTAGGACGTAATACGGGGCTGTGCGCCACCTGTGAGGGCGCTATTGATGAACTCAAAGTTGAAGGCTTGGATCAACGCCTCGCGTACACGCCAATCATCAAACGGTGCACGGCGCGAGTTCATAACAAAGCCGGTCATACCCGATGGCTTTTTGTGCGGAATCTCCGTTTTGACAACATCACCAGCAACGGCACGTGGGAAATCGTAGCGGCTGTTCCAACGTTCTGCGTTAAATTCGCGTTGTGCGGATACTTGGCCAGCTTTGAAGGCTTCGTCTTGCGCGGTAGAGTCGCCGTAGAAGTCCAAAGTGATCTGGTCGAAGTTATTTGTACCTCTGCGCAGTGGAAGGTCGGAACCCCAATAATTTTCGTTGCGCGTTAACTGTACGGAACGGCCAGCGTCATACTTGGTGATCACATATGGGCCAGAACCCATAGGAATGTCTGCGATTTTAGCATCGGCAAATTCTTGACCTTCCCATTGGCTTTTTTGCAGGATCGGGCGCATGCCTACCAAAAGGGCCAACTCGCGGTTTTCTTCACCAAAGGTAAAGCGAACGCTAGACGGTCCAGTTTGTTCAACACTTGAGATCTTGGACCACAAACCACGATAGCGTGGATGTCCTTTGGTTCCCAAAGTCTCAAAACTCCATATGACATCTTCGACTGTAATCGGAGAATCATCGGAGAATTTTGCCTCTGAGCGGAGGGTGAATTCGACCCAAGTGCGGTCTTCATCTGTGTTAATCGATTCGGCAATCAGGCCATAAAGCGCAAAAGGCTCGTCCTGTGTGCGCCCCATTAACGATTCATGTGTGAAAAAACGAAGCTGCCAAGGGACCGTTCCTTTGGCGATATACGGGTTAAGCGAATCGAATCCGCCGGTATTTCCCAAAACAATTGCACCACCTTTGGGTGCATCAGGGTTTGCGTAGGGTAGGGACACAAAATCCTGTGGTAGAGCAGGTTCACCATACATAGCTATGCCATGAGCCGATTCTGCATGCGCTGCAGAATCGATAAGAATCGCTGCCGTTGTAAGTATTGAGGCTGCGTAAACCCCTCTAAATTTTTGGAAAAATACTGATCTCATTTGTGCAACAATCCCTTTATGTCCTTGTTTTATTAACCTTTGGCGCAATTGCACTTACATGCAAGCCGAAATTTTTAGCTTGGCCAAGCACCGCCAAAGGTATATGAAGAACTCACTGCTCGATAGGTTTCTTGCCTGTATGAAACCTGCCTCAATAACTTTACGCCAGCTTCGTGCTGGCGTTTTTTTTTGGCTTATCGGAATTATGGTTGAGTGCAATTCAAGTAAAATGCTTGAGTCGCGCAACTGCCAATCGGCGTGAAGCGGAAAGTCCGGTTCACGACATATCAGGTTTCAGTCTTGGACGGCGTTATTCGAAAAGCGCGACAGGAGGCACCTTAAACGTCGGGTTCTGTCGGGTCTTTTGGATTGGGATAGACCAGCCCTGCGGAGATCACCAACTTTGCGGCGTCTTCAACACTCATGTCTAGCTCGATCACATCCTTGGCAGGAACGAACAACAAGAACCCAGAAGTAGGATTTGGTGTTGTCGGTAAGAAGATCGACATAGCGCCACCATCTTTACCCGCGCGGTCAGAAATTTCAGCCTTCGCAGTAGTAGAGATAAAACCGATGGCCCAAATCCCTTTGCGCGGATATTCGATCAAACAGGCTTTTTCAAACGACCGCTCGGTTTGGGCAAATACTGTTTCAGAGATCTGTTTGATGCCTGAATAGATCGAGCGCACAACCGGCGTACGTTCAACGATGCCTTCGGCAAAGCGTATCAGCGAGCGCCCCATAAGGCCTTTGGCCATCCAGCCAACGATGATTGTGAAAACCAAGAATATAACAACACCGATGCCGCGCACATCGATTTGGACATCACGCTCTAGCCCAAGCAGGTCCTGGATCATCTTGTCGGGTTGGTAAGAATTAGGGACCCATGGCAGGACCGCACCATCAATCCAGCCAACAACGCTCCAAATCAACCAAACAGTAAGCCAAACTGGAGCTATAACCACCAAGCCCGTCAAAAACGAAGACCGAAGGCGTGCAAATAGGCTGGCGCGGCGAGGTGTTTCTAAATCGAATGGGGTGTTCATGGCGTGTCCAATATAATTCGACGTTTTAGGTAGGCGCTTTGATCTTATGCTACAATGGGTGGCTGGAATATTGACCTATTTTACCGAGTAACTGGTTAAATGTTGGGCTATTCCTGCCGCCAGCTTCGCATTGTTGCGCACCAGTGCAATATTAGCTTCGAGGGATTTACCCTCGGTTAGCTCAAAAATGCGTTGCAACAAGTAAGGGGTGACACCTTTACCCGCGATGCCAAAGGCATCTGCATCTGCCTGAGCGCGCGCAATGATTGGGGCCAGAACTTCGGCACTGATCTCTGCGTCTTTTGGGATTGGGTTCCCGATCAATTGGCCACCGGGCACGCCCATTTCACCGCGTAGCCTGTGGGCCGCAGCGATTTGTGCTGGATCGTCCATACGCAAGGGGGCTGGCAATCCGCTTTCGCGAGACCAGAATGCGGGCATGTCATCT
>JAGSGK010000082.1 GCA_023955215.1 Paracoccaceae bacterium | reverse complement strand
TGTGATGGTGGCCTTGGTTGCACAGCACGGCGTTGAGTACTTGTTTGCCACCGTTGTTTTGATGGGTCTGTTGCAGATATTTGCAGGCGTCATGCAGTGGGGTAAGTTCATTCGCTTGGTCCCGCATCCTGTGATGTTGGGCTTTGTGAACGGCCTTGCGATCGTTATCTTCTTGGCTCAGATGACCCAATTCAAAGTGCCCGGTTCTGTTGTGAGCAACGGCCACGGCATGACGGGTGGCGAATGGCTGTCTGGTGGTCCGCTGTTTATGATGCTGGGTCTTGTGATGGCGACGATGGCGATCATCTGGGTTATGCCGCGCATCACCAAATTCATTCCTGCGCCACTTGCTGGTATCGGTATCGTTGCGGCTGTGGTTATTGGTTTTGGCATGGACGTTCCGCGCGTTGGCGATCTAGCCTCCATCAGCGGTGGTCTTCCGACATGGCACATTCCGATGGTTCCGTTGAACTGGGCCACGATTGAAATCATCCTGCCATATGCTGTTATTCTGGCGGCGATTGGTTTGATTGAAAGCTTGCTGACCCTAAATTTGGTTGGTGACATGACGGGCAAACGCGGTGGCGCAAGCCAAGAATGCATCGCCCAAGGCGTGTCCAACACTGTCACTGGTTTCTTTGGCGGTATGGGCGGTTGCGCGATGATCGGTCAGTCGATGATCAACGTGAAATCAGGCGGTCGTACCCGTGTTGCTGGGATCGCGGCGGCTGTGTTCTTGTTGCTGTTCATCTTGGTTGGTTCCAGCGTGATCGAGTTGATCCCATTGGCGGCCCTTGTTGGCGTGATGTTCATGGTCGTGATCGGCACCTTTGCTTGGAACTCATTGACCATCCTGCGCAAGGTTCCGAAAATGGATGCCTTTGTGATCTTGTTGGTGACTGTTGTTACGGTGATGGAAGATCTGGCCGTAGCCGTTGTGGTTGGTGTGATCGTAAGCGCGCTGGCCTATGCATGGAACAATGCCCGCCGCATCCACGCGACAACACGCGAGTCAGCATCTGAAAAAGGTGCCAAAGTGTATGAGATCAACGGTCCGTTGTTCTTTGGTTCTTCTGATGGATTCGCTGAGTTGTTTGAGGTTGAGACCGATCCAGACACAGTGATCGTTGATTTCAAAGACAGCCGCGTTGTGGATCAGTCTGCGTTGCAGGCGATTGAAGCGATTGCTGGTAAATACGAGGCTGTGGGCAAACGCATTCAACTGCGCCACCTTAGCCGCGATTGCCACCAGTTGCTGACAACCGCCGGTCACTTGATGGTCGATAGCGATGATGATCCAGATTATGAGATCGCTGTTGATTACTCAGTACGCACTGGGATTTTGGGCGGTCACTAAGCCGCGTTTTCCAAAGCATATGATTTTTGAAAGGCCGATGGGAGACTGTCGGCCTTTTACTTTGGGTGAGTGGGATGCGCGGATCAGCTGGACCTTAGCGGTTTTGGATTGTGTCTCAGTTTGGATTTCCGCTTGGAGGCCAGAGTGTCGAATGTTGCGCAGTTTCTGAAGGTCTGCTTTTGGTGAGTAGACATCAAACAACTTCGACAAGTAACGGTGATGCCAACTAAACCTGAACATCACCTAACGGGCGTTATGTTGTGTAACTAATAGATGATTTTTAAGAAAACCTAAGTTTGCTTCCAACATGCTGGCTTTGAATAGCACGCATTGTGACCATATTTCATATCAGTGATTTGGAATATCCTGTTTCAAAGTACCTTCCTCGATACTTTGAAAAAAATCCAACGTAATATAAGAAAAATCACGAACAGCGAGATGATTGTCAAGAAACTCGCGATCAGCGTCCCAAACAAATAAAACCCGATGACGGCGGAATCAAAGTGACTTTGGGTCACTCCTAAAACATGCTTAACCACATCGATGAAGCTAAAATTTTCAAACCAGCTGGCTTTGAACTCGCCAAGGATCATGTAATTACTGTATGCATGAAAGGGTTGTGAGGGGCTGACTAGATATATCAAAATGGATAAATATAATATATTCCTACCGCAAAATAAGACCTCGATGCGATCAACGGGCTGATTTTTTTCGTCATTTATGCTCTCAAATTTAATACTGAAACTCAGGATTTCTAATTTTCTCCTACTTATTTTTCAACCGCTTGTTAGAGAGAGAATTTTTTAAGATAGGCCAAACCCCGATAAGGGCTGATATGTTGCGTTCCAAAAACGACCGTTTGTTGAACGGCAGCCCTGAAGCGGCCATCGGAGTACCCGCAGCGAATGTACTCTTCGTCCCGCAAAGCTGAAGTTCAGACCGAGACCCAAGCGGTTTTGTATAGAGATTGAAGCGCGCGTGCGCCGCCCTTAGTCGTCAGGGCGGTCCAGTTCAAACACATTCTCAACAACCGAATAGTCGCGGTAGCCAAGGCGTGAGAGCGGTTGGAACGTGGAGACGTCAAAGCGACCATTTACGATGGTATTGTCGCGCATGTGCACACCGATGACTTCGCCGAAGACCACATAGTTGCTTTCGCCCTCGATCTTCACGATCTGGGTCATTTTACATTCAAGCGATGCAGGCACGCCGTTGACCCGCGCGCAGTTGATGGTTTCGCAGTCCAATGCAGTCAGCCCCGCACGTGCGAATTCGTCCTCATCCTTGCCCAGTGGCGCGGACGTTGCGTTCATTTCGTTGCGCATGGCTGCTTCGACAATGTTGACGCAGAACACACCGGTTTCACGGATGTTGGCAACGCTGTCTTTGGTGTTGTCTTGGTCGTCCTTGGCGCTGGTGGATGCGAACATCACTTGGGGTGGAACGTAAGACACAGCATTGAAAAACGAATAGGGGGCCAGATTGTTGCGGCCTTCACCGTCACGTGTTGAAATCCAACCAATGGGCCGTGGGGATACGATGGCGTTGAAGGGATTGTGCGGCAGCGGGTGACCATCTTTTGGTTGATAGAACATTTGGCAAGCCTTTCGTGCTTTCAATATTTGGCAAAGAGGTAGCGCCATGCTAGGTCGGAAACCAGCCCCTTTGATGCTTGGCCCCATCTAATCTGAAATACAATTCCAGACCTAATTGATTATGTACGTTTTGACGCCTGAACATGACGACGACTGGTGGGAAGTCGAAGCACTGTATGATCTGTGCTTTGCGCCCGGACGCGAGGCGTTGTCTTCGTACCGTCTGCGCGATGACGTGCCCCCGGTTGAGGGCATGAGCATGGTTGCGCGCGACATCGATGGTATCTTGGCCGGTGCGATCAGGTTCTGGCCTATTCGTGTTGGCGATACGCCGTCTTTGCTGCTTGGCCCAGTGGCTGTTCACCCAACCCGCCAAAGCGAGGGCTTGGGCGGTCAGTTGATGAACGCCAGTCTGGAGATTGCGGACGATACGGGATGGGAGCGTGTGATGTTGGTGGGTGATGAGCCCTATTACAAACGCTTTGGTTTCACGCTGCTTGAGGGAGTGATTATGCCACCCCCGACAAACCCCGCGCGGGTTCTGGGCCGTGCCTTGAAAAAGGGTGCATGGGACGGGGTGACGGGCAAGGTCCGTCGCTTCAAGGATTGAAAAATGGCGCGTGCCTCCCAATGTAATGCGTAAGGGAGACCCAAATGACTGACCTGATCGTATCGAGTACCGTAGACGTGGACGCCGAGATTGAAGCGTTGGCGCGTCGCTATGCCAAGGCTGGCGGCATCGGGATCGATTTGCTGAACAGTTTGGGGGCTCAGGCTGATGGCCTGCTTCAACGTCTTCCCCAGAAAGCACAGGATGGTTTGCAGGACGCGACCGTTGCGGCGCTGAACCATGCGATGACGGCGGCCCATAAATCCCGTGACATGGTGCCCGATCAAGCGGGCTGGTTGAATTCCGCAGTCAGTGCGGCGATGGGCGCTGTTGGCGGTATGGGTGGTTTGCCAACTGCCTTGGCCGAATTGCCAGTGACCACGACATTGTTGCTGCGCGTGATCAATGGGGTCGCGGCAGAACATGGGTTTGACACCAGCGAAGAAAACGTGCGGTTTGACTGTGTGCATGTGTTTACGGCGGCAGGTCCGCTGGATCACGATGACAGCGCGGAAATCGCGTTTTTGTCTGCGCGCATGGCCCTGAGTGGGACGGCAATGCAGGCGATCATAGCGCGTGTTGCCCCGCGTTTGGCGACTGTTTTGGGGCAGAAATTGGCGGCCCAAGCGGTGCCTGTTTTAGGAGCTGTGGCAGGGGCTGCGACCAATTACGCCTACACCAGCTATTATACCGATATGGCCCATGTGCATTTTGGTCTGCGCAGGTTGGCGATTGACGCGGATGTTTCGCGTGAGGTGCTGGTGGATAGGTTGCGCCAGCGGATGAACAAAACGCCGGTTAAGCGCGCTTAGCGTCCGATCGAGGTGGCGGCGATAGATGTCGCTTTGATCACCGCAAAGCAACTGACGCCTTCCGACAAATCCAGATCCTGTACCGCGCGTGCTGTGACACGTGCCAGCAGTTGATCGCCAACGGCGTCCAGACTGATGGCGGCACCAGGCCCATCGCCAGTGCGGATGCTTTTCACGGTCACAGGCAGGATGTTGACCGATGACAACCCTGTTGGGCGTGTGCGTGACAGGATCACGTCTTGGGCCAATACATGTAAGCGCACAAGCGTGCCAACGGGGGCCGCAACACCGGGCAATTCAATTATACCCGCGTTGGTCTTTAGCGTGCTGATACCGTCATTGCCGTGTTCCATTACTGTCGCTTGAAGGACCGCACCGGCCTGACGCACGCCAACAAGTGGCACAATGGTAGGATCAGCCAAGACATCAAAGATGGAACCAGAGGCCGCGATCTTCCCTTTGGAGAGGATCACCAGTTGATCGGCCAGTCGCGCGATCTCGTCCAATGCGTGGCTGACGTATAGGATTGGCAAACCTGCGGCCCCTGACTTGAGCCGTTCAAGATAGGGCAGGATGTTGTCTTTGCGTGGGCCATCAAGGGCGGCAAGGGGTTCGTCCATCAACAGCATCTTTGGGCGGCTTAGCAATGCACGCCCCAAAGCGACCCGTTGTTTTTCACCACCCGATAGATCGGTGGGTCGGCGTTTCAGCAGATCGGTGAGGCCCAGAAGATCAGCAACCTCATCCAGCGAGGGGCCTGTTGACCCTGCGGGGGCGTGGCGCAATCCAAAGCGTAGGTTTTGCGTGACGTCCATGTGGGGAAATAGGCGCGCGTCTTGGAACACATATCCCATGCGGCGTTTGTGGGCAGGTAAGTTGATGCGCTGGGCGGCGTCAAAGAGGGGCGTGTCATTCAGCGTGATGTGGCCGCTGTCAGGCTCGCTTAGGCCAGCAACCGCGTTGATCAGGGTGGTTTTACCCGCGCCCGAACGCCCGAAGACGGCTGTGACGCCATTCGGGGCAGTGAATCCCACATCAAGGGTGAACGCGCCAAGGCGTTTGGTGATGTTCAGATCAAGGCTCATGTGTCGCCCTCAATCCCGCGAATGCGTTTGGCGACCCTTTGGGCCAGCCATTCAGACAGGGCAACGGCAGTGATGGCGATTACGCAGGCCCATAACACGAGGGCAATGGCGCGGCCTTCACCGCCTGGTACTTGCAGGAAGCTGTAGATGGCAGAGGGCAGTGTTTGGGTTTGACCGGGGATGTTGGCGACGAAGGTGATCGTGGCCCCGAACTCACCAATCGCTTTGGCAAACCCCATGACCGCACCCGCCAATATGCCCGGTGCAATGAGGGGAAGGGTGACGCTGGCAAATACCGATGCGGGTTTGGCCCCTAGGGTTGCTGCGGCTTGTTCCAACTTTGGGTCCACCGCTTCAATGGCAAGGCGCATGGCGCGGACCATAAGGGGAAAGCCCATGATGACAGCCGCCAAGACGGCACCGGTCCAGCGAAAGGCAAGGGTGATGCCGAACACATCGTAAAGAAAGCCACCGATGGGTCCGTTGCGCCCAAAACCGATCAGCAACAGATAGCCCGTGACAACAGGGGGCAGGACAAGGGGCAGGTGAACCAATGCGGACAGCAACGCCTTGCCGCGAAATTGCCCACGCGCCAGCAGCCACGCCACCCACAGCGCGATGGGCAGGGCAACAAGGGTCGCGGTGCAGGCCACCAGAAGTGACAGGCGCAGGGCATCCCAGCTGGCGGCGTCAAGCATCATTGGGGTGCCTCTGGGATGGTAAAGCCGTTGTTTTCAAAGATCGCAGCGGCTTCAGGGGAAGACAGAAGGGTCAGGAACGCACGGCCATCTTCGGTGATCGCAGCGGCGGGGTATGTAATTGGGTCGTGGGCTGTCTTAGGGACGTTGTAGACAACATCGACGCGTGGTTCGGCCTGCGCATCAGAACGGTAAACCACACCAAGGGGCGTTTCACCGCGTGCGACAAGGGCAAGGGCAAGACGTACATTTTCCACCTCTGCCAGTTGATCGATCACGCGGTCCCACAGGCCCGCAGTTTCGAGCCAAGTTTGGGCGTAGATACCGGCGGGGACGCTGTCACGTTGGCCCATTGCAAGGCGGCCCTGATCCAGGCGTTGTGGTATTTCTGTGGGGGTGATGAGGGGACCGGCACCGTTGGGGCCGATCAAGACAAGGCTATTATTGGCGACATTGCGTCGACTACCTGCGAGCACTGCACCGCGTGTTTCAAGCCAATCCATCCAGCGTGGGTGGGCAAGGATCACAACATCCGCTGGTGCCCCAATGGACACTTGGCGCGCGATTGTGCCTGACCCTGCATAGGACAGGGTGACGGGTGTTGTGCTAAGGGCTGCGATTTCATCAAGGGCACCGCGTAAGGAGGCAGCGGCAAAGACGGTTGTGTCTGCATGCACGGCCCCGATAGGGAGCACCACAATAGCAAAAACCTGAGCCAATACCCTGATATGGAGCGCGAATTTCATGGCTTTGACTATCGTTCAGCCCTGTTTGTCATTCAAGCGCAATAGCGCTGGGCGAAACCCCGTGATGGGTGGATTTTCCAACAGCTCTGGAAATTCCCAGTAAAACAGGGTAAATTGGGAAAAAACAATAAGAAGCAGGTTAGATTTTTCAGATGGGTCCCATGGTAAAGCAACTTCCAATTTCTGTTGGAGGAGCCAAGAAAAGCGATGTTCGCACACAGTTTGCCGCGCTTTGTTACCGTGTGGTGAAGGACAAAGTTCAGGTTTTGGTGATCTCGTCGCGCGGCACTGGCCGTTGGATTGTGCCCAAAGGTTGGCCGATGGACGGAAAAACCCCTGCGGAGGCTGCCTTGCAAGAAGCGTGGGAAGAAGCGGGCGTGATTGGCAAAGTCGTGTCTGCGCCGCTTGGTCTGTATTCCTACCAGAAGGTGCAAGAAGACGCGCCTGATTTCCCATGTATCGCAGTAGTTTACGCGGTTAAGGTCAAATCCCTGTCCAAAGATTTTCCCGAAGCAGGCGAACGTCGTGTGAAGTGGGTTGGGCGCAAGAAGGCCGCTAAATTGGTGGACGAACCTGAATTGTCACGGATTTTGCGTGACTTTGATCCGCGCAAAGCTGCCTGAACCCTTATAAAATTGGGGAATGCGTGTTGACGCATGGACTGTGTTGGGCTTTGCTCTAACTGATACAATCTTCTGCAATTCTACGTGCGTCATTCCCTTATTGGACATTAGACACCACCATGATCAAATTCACGCTGAAATGTGACAAAGACCACAGCTTTGAAAGCTGGTTCCAGTCAGGCACTGCCTTTGACACATTGGCGGCAGCTGGGCATGTGACTTGTGCGGTCTGCGGCAGTGCGAGCGTAAAGAAAACATTGATGGCACCGCGCGTGCGCCCTGCACGCAATGCGGCAGAGCCAACAGCAGATACACCCCAGCAGATGGCATTGAGTGCCCCACAAAGCGAGGCAGAGACTGCACTGGCGGCCATGCGCAAACAGGTCGAAGAGAATTCAGATTACGTTGGCAAAGGTTTTGCCAAAGAAGCCCGCGATATGCACCTTGGTGACAGCCCAGAGCGTTCGATTTATGGCACCGCAAGTGCTGAGCAGGCCAAGGCCCTTATCGAAGACGGGGTGCCTGTGGTGCCCCTTCCGTTCATTCCAAAAGAAAGCGCGAATTGATATTATGCATGTAGTTATTACCGGTGCGAGCCGGGGCATTGGTGCCGGTTTGGCCGATCTTTACCGTGAAGCAGGGCACGAGGTGACGGGCACTGGGCGTTCTGTGATGGCTGATTTTCAGCTTGATGTCGCACATCCCAGCGATCACGCAGCAATGGCCGAAGCGATGGCAGGCACGCCGGTTGATCTGTTGATCTGCAACGCGGGTGTTTTGTTTGATCGCAGTGAGGCGCTTGAAAGCGGATATAACGCTGAGATGTGGGCGGCGATGTTTGCGGCCAACGTTACGGGTGTATTTCTAAGCGTTCAGTCGATGTTGCCGATGCTGCGTTTGGCACCAAACGCAAAGATTGCAATTATTTCCAGCCAGCTGGGTTCATCCACACACGCGGGTGGTGGCATGTATATTTACCGTGCGTCCAAAGCTGCGGCGCTGAATTTGGGCCGCAACCTTGCGACGGATTTGCGCGATGAAGGCATTTCTGTAGGGATTTACCATCCCGGTTGGGTCAAGACGGATATGGGCGGCGACGTTGCTGATATCACGATTGATGAATCGGTTCAGGGGCTGGCTGCGCGATTTGCAGCGCTCAACCTTGAAACCACGGGTTGTTTCGAAACATGGGATGGCCGCGCCCACGACCTTTGATGGTTCGCTGCAATGTCGCTGATGCGTGTTGCGCCGCTCATGGTGCTTGTGATTGGGCCCATCTGCGCGTAAACCGC
This sequence comes from Paracoccaceae bacterium, assembly GCA_023955215.1. GTDB lineage: Bacteria > Pseudomonadota > Alphaproteobacteria > Rhodobacterales > Rhodobacteraceae > Ascidiaceihabitans. The sequence goes on along the minus strand of JAGSGK010000082.1, from coordinate 1,690 downwards.
CCGTGAATTTAAGACGAGAGGTTTTCATGCCCGTTCTGGTAATGAAGTTTGGTGGCACATCAGTTGCCACGTTGGATCGGATCAAACGCGCGGCCAAACGGGTCGGCGTTGAAGTGGCCAAAGGCTATGACGTCATCGTCATTGTCTCTGCTATGTCTGGTAAAACCAATGAATTGGTGGGTTGGGTCAACGAGACCTCACCTATGTATGACGCACGCGAGTATGATGCGATTGTATCGTCTGGCGAAAACGTCACGGCAGGCTTGATGGCGTTGACCTTGCAAGAGATGGACGTGCCTGCACGCTCTTGGCAGGGCTGGCAAGTGCCGGTCAAAACCACATCAGCCCACGCAGCGGCGCGGATTGAAGAAATCCCGAATGACAACATCATGGGCAGCTTCGGCAACGGAATGCGCGTGGCTGTTGTTGCTGGTTTTCAGGGCGTTTCGCCTGAGGGTCGCATTACAACACTGGGTCGCGGTGGTTCTGATACCACGGCTGTGGCCTTTGCCGCTGCATTCGATGCAGAGCGTTGCGACATCTACACTGATGTGGACGGTATCTACACAACCGACCCACGCGTTTGCAAAAAGGCCCGCAAGCTGGATCGCATCGCGTTTGAAGAAATGTTGGAACTGGCGTCCTTGGGTGCCAAAGTTTTGCAGACCCGCTCTGTTGAGTTGGCAATGCGTTACAAAGTTAAGCTGCGCGTCCTAAGCAGCTTTGAAGAACAATCAGACGAAGCCGGTACGCTGGTTTGTGCGGAGGAAGAAATCATGGAAAGCAATGTAGTCGCCGGAGTCGCGTTTAGTCGTGACGAAGCCAAGATGACCTTGATCTCGGTTGCGGATCGCCCTGGAATTGCTGCGCTGATCTTTACCGCGCTTAGCGATGCTGGCGTGAACGTCGACATGATCGTGCAAAACATCTCTGAAGAGGGCCGCACGGACATGACGTTCAGCTGCCCAACGGACCAAGTGGCCCGTGCAGAAGCTGCAATGGCCGAAGCCAAGACAACAGGCACAGTCAATTTCGCAGAACTTATTGCGGATACTGAAGTGGCTAAAGTTTCAGTTGTTGGCATCGGTATGCGTTCGCACACAGGTGTGGCGGCGAAAATGTTCCAAGTGATGAGTGCTGAAGGTATCAACCTTAAGGTCATTACCACGTCAGAAATCAAAATTTCCGTCCTGATTGATCGGAAATACATGGAACTTGCTGTCCAAGCCCTGCACGATGCGTTTAAATTGGACAAAGCTGCTTAACTCCCAAAATATTGGGAGGGCTCTGATCAATGCGAGGGAGCGCTGTCCGAGATGGTCGAAAGTAAAGAAACAGAAAGCCGCAAGCTGCTGGGTCGTTTACGCGATGCGATGGCTGGGGATGATCCTGGGCAAGAACGCCTGGATAAGATCACAACTTTGATTGCAGGCAGCATCGGCACCGATGTGTGTTCGATCTATCTGTTCCTTGACGACGAAACGCTTGAGTTATGCGCGACTGATGGTTTGAACCGTGATGCGGTTCACCAGACCCGTCTGAAATTGGGCGAAGGTCTGGTTGGGCGCGTTGCGCGCCGCCGCCGCGTGATCAACACCCCCGATGCGCCAAACCAAGCGGGCTTTCGGTTTATGCCTGAAACGGGAGAGGAGAGTTTTTCCTCATTCCTAGGTGTCCCCATTCAGCGTTT
>JAGSGK010000293.1 GCA_023955215.1 Paracoccaceae bacterium | reverse complement strand
GCACATCAGCAGTGCTTTTTTGTGCATCTTTAACCAAAGCAATCGACCCCGTCCCTTTTGTGCCCTTAGGCTTCTTCACCGAATTTGTCAGCGACCAAAGCAGCAAGTGCGTCAGCCAGTGGCTGTGCATCTACGCCTGTAGTTTCAATTTTAATAATACTTCCTTTTGACGCTGCCAACATCAAAAGCCCCATTATGCTGTCGCCTGATGCTGACATACCATCTTTTGACACCTCGGCTTGTGCGTCAAACGCCTCAACCACCTCTACCAACTTGGCAGAAGCACGTGCGTGAAGGCCTTTTACATTTACTATGGTCAACGACGACTTGGTCATATTGATCTTTCTAAATTTCCTGGCTGATATTTTGGCTATCTATGTACTTGCGCCCAGCATCCAATGCTGCGCTCACAGCATCTGGCAGTGGCTTGGCCCGAGACTTGGCCAGCTTGATCAGCATCGGTAAATTCGCGCCGTAAAGGATGCGTCGCCCCTTGGGCTGGCAAGCCAACAAACTTAGGTTGGACGGCGATCCGCCAAACAAGTCCGTAACAACGACAACGCCATTCCCTTGATCAACAGCATCAGCGGCACAACAGATCTCTGTTTGCTTCTCCGTGCGATCATGACTTTTTTCAATCGAGATAGCGCGTATGCCCGTTTGCGACCCCACCACATGCTCGATCGCAGCAAGATATTCTCTTGCCAAACCGCCATGTGCTACGATCACAATACCAATCACTCAGCCGCCTCATCTCTTCTCTTACCACGATCCAGTTCTCTATGACGCAAAGAGACCTGCCAACCTTCGGATGTTAAAACTTGAGCAAGAGACTCTGCCATTGCTACTGACCTGTGTTGCCCACCTGTGCACCCAAATGCAATGGAGAGATGCGATTTACCCTCATCTAAGTAGGCCGGCAGCAACCATAGGGCGAGGTCTTCAACCTTTTGACGGAAGGGTTCAAATCGTCGATCCTGCGCGATGTAATCAGCGACAGCCTTATCCTTACCGTTGACTTCTCGCAGGCTCGGTTCCCAATAAGGGTTGCTCAAAAACCTACAATCCAAAACCATATCGACACTGCGCGGCAGCCCACGTTTGTATGAAAAGGATTGTACAGAAACACAAAGCCCATGATCGTCTTCATTGGAAAACCAGTTTTCAACTTCGGATCTCAGCTGGTGGACGTTCAGATCGCTTGTATTGATCAGAATATCGGCCAGTTCGCGGATTGGACCTAAAATCCCCAATTCACTGACAATTCCAGCCTCGGGTCGGTCGCCCTTAGCAAGAGGGTGACGGCGTCGAGTTTCAGAAAACCGCCGGAGCAAAACATCCGTTGCACAGTCTAAGAACAGAAGCTCTGTCGTAAAACCGGGTTGTTGCGCGAGCTGGTTCATCGCCTCTAAGACAGCGCCCACCGAAAAGTCGCGTGTCCGTGGATCGATACCAAGCGCCATTGGCTTCCCGGCACTTGGCTCTTCAAGCAAGGCTGGGATAAGTCGAAGCGGCATATTGTCGATGGCTTCAAAGCCAATATCTTCAAGCACCTTGATCGCACTGGACCGCCCCGCCCCAGAAGGGCCTGTCACCAGCACAACGCGCCGTGGGATTGGATCAGGCTTTGTCATACGCCACTCTGCATCCCATATCGAAGGTAGTGCAATAGTATTGCGGAAAAAGAAGGATTTTCTACTTTACGGAGGCAGGGGATTGTCTGCCCCATCAGGGCGATTTCGCGAAGTGGCGGCAGTCTTTGATCCTCAATTCGATCTAAATCGACCGCGGCAGAGATACGTTCGCCTTGCAAACTAGGAGAGGGCAATATCCCCACCCCTCTTGCCTCTATTATACCTCTGATGGCCTCAGGTGCCTCAGCCCATAGTGACTGCCCAACTACCCTCAGGCAAGTTCTATCGTCCGAGACCAACGTCGCTCCAAGCGCAATCATTTCAAATGTAAGCGACGATTTCCCCACGCCTGAGGCCCCAAGTATCAGAAGCCCCTTGCCATCGAATGACACACAATTCGCGTGAATGATTTCGCTATCTTTAGACGGCATTGGCGCAAGCCATTAAACAGGCAAACCAACCACAAACCGTGCACCCAATGGTTCGGATGTAATGTCAGCTTCGGTTGGGCGAATGTTTTCAGCCCAAATAACACCGCCATGTGCCTCAACAATTTGCTTTGAAATTGCCAAGCCAAGACCCGAGTTATTGCCGAAATGCTCTTCAGGGCGTTGCGAATAGAACCGTTTGAAAATCTTCGAAAGCGCCTGATCAGGAATACCAGGTCCAGTATCTTCAACAACAACAAGAATACGGTTCTCGCGCTTACGCGCCCAGATACGAATTGCATCACCGTCTTCGCAGAACGAAATTGCATTGGTGATCAAATTCACAAAGACCTGCGCAAGACGCGCCTCCAGCCCTTGAACTTCCAGCGGGTTAGCCGGCAAGTCGGCAATGAAATCAATCCCCTTTGATCGGGCATCTTCGCCAAGATACTGTCCAAGATTTTCCAACATGATCAGAAGGTTAAATTGTTCTTCTTCCTTAACCAATTCGCTGTCCAAGCGTGAAGCATTTGAAATATCACTCACCAGCCGGTCAAGCCTACGCACATCATGTTCGATTACATCCAGCAGTTTTTCCCGCTGGTCGTCCCGCTTGATCACACGAAGCGTCCCCACTGCTGAGCGCAAAGAGGCCAAAGGATTTTTAATTTCATGCGCGACATCAGCAGCAAACTGTTCGTTGCCATCAATGCGGTTATAGAGGGCAGAAATCATCCCTCTCAGTGCGCCGCTTAGGCGTCCCAACTCGTCAGGGCGGGCCGTAAGATCAGGAATACGAATACGGTCTGGATTCACTTTGCGTGAGTTTTTGTCACGACCCAATTCAGCGGCTGCGGCTAAATCAGATAGCGGGTTCGCGATTGTAGCAGCCAGCGCGAGGCTTAGACCAATTGAAACCAGTGTTGCGATAATAAACATCTGCAACATGTTCTCGTTTTCGCGGCGCACCAAAGCATCAATTTCACCAGCAGCACTGGTTACGGCGACAACGCCCACGCTTTCATTGCCTTGTTTAATTGGCGTAATCACGCCGAACCAAGACAGGCCATCTGCATCCAAGGCATTCTGCAGTTGCGTTCCGTTCTCTAAGCTACTTAGAATAAAGGACCGAAGTTGCTCTTCAACAGTCAGCACTTCATCCGCAGAATCTGCTGCAAAGGGCGATGATATAACTGCCCACAACCAGTTCAAACCATCCGTCAAAATCGTCGACGAAGTTTGTGCATCAGTGTTTGATCCAGTGACGTCGACTGTTCCAGAAATATTTGCAATCAACG
>JAGSGK010000248.1 GCA_023955215.1 Paracoccaceae bacterium | reverse complement strand
GTGGGCGAACGCCAGAGGGTCGAAATCCTCAAGGCGCTGTACCGCGATGTGCGTATTCTGATCCTTGATGAACCGACAGCGGTTTTGACACCACAAGAGACGGATGACCTGTTCGCAACCCTCAGACTTGCAATCGCAGAAGGGCTTTCAATCATCTTCATCTCGCATAAATTGCATGAAGTCATGGCAATCGCGGACCGCGTCGTTGTGTTGCGGCACGGAAAAATGGCAGGTGGTGTAAATACGAAAGACACCGATGAAAACGCGCTGGCCGAGATGATGATGGGAACCGAAGCGACGCCGCCTGAAGTCTCGCCTGCGAAACCAGATGCGCCGTTGCTTGCCTTGCGAAATGTAACGACCGCTGATGTTGGCAGCGTACCCGGTTTGAAATCCGTTTCATTGGCCCTAAAAGGGGGGCAGATCGTTGGTCTTGCGGGCGTGTCTGGCAACGGGCAGGCAGCAATGGCTGATGTCGTTGGTGGATTGTTAAATCCAAATGAAGGGCAAGTCATTCTGGGCAGCGAAACGGTTCAGAAATGGACGCCCCGTATAGCGGTACAAAGCGGTATCGCGCGTATCCCTGAAGACCGACACAAGACCGGCACGATTGCTGATTTTGACCTCGTTGAGAACGCAATATTGGAACGATACAAATCGCACCCTTTTAGTAATGGCGGATGGCTGAACTGGCGCAAATCACGGGCATTTGTAGATGGTATTATCGATAAGTACGATGTGCGTTGCCCCGGATCAGAAACCCCGATCCGGCTGCTGTCTGGCGGTAACATGCAAAAGCTGATCCTTGGGCGCGTGCTTGAGGCTGATCCACAGATAATTCTTGCTAATCAACCTGTTCGTGGTCTGGATATTGGTGCGGTCAACTATGTGCACAGCCAATTGTTGGCGGCCCGGGCACGCGGTGCTGCGGTGCTATTGATTTCTGAGGATTTGGATGAGGTCATGGCACTTTCCGATGTGATCCATGTAATTGCAGACGGGCGTCTTTCACCAGAATTTAAGCGAGGCAAGATGACACCAGCGCAACTGGGGCTTTGGATGGCCGGTCAGGGATTCGAAATGGACGTTGCCAATGCGTCTTGAACCTATCAAGAACCCGACATTAGCCCGCAAACTGGTTCCACCTGCAATCGCTCTTATCTCGACCGTTGTGATCGCATCGTTTTTGGCGATGGTCGCAGGTGCAAACCCGTTTTCGGTCATTGGATTGATCCTTAAAGGCTCATTTGGATCGCAATTCGCAATTCTTGAAACACTTAACCGCGCAACACCTTTGATCTTCACTGGTCTCGCAGTCGCGGTCGCGTTCCGTGCGAAGTTCTGGAACATCGGAGCCGAGGCACAGCTTTATGCGGGTGCGCTTATGACGGTCCTTCTCGGGACCGGAATTTTGCCTTGGCCAAGCTTTGCCATCCTACCGTTGATCATTTTCGCAGCCATCTTAGCAGGGGCCATCGTCCTATTGGCTCCTGCACTTCTTAAAACGCGGTTTGGCGTTGATGAAGTCGTCACGACATTGCTGTTTAACTTCATTTTCCTTTTGTTTATCTCTATGCTTCTTGAAGGCGTCCTCAAAGACCCGATGGGTATGGGTTGGCCTAAATCGGCCCGCATTATACCCGAGGCGAAACTGCCGCGAATTGTGGATGGGCTACGCCTGCATTGGGGGTTCGGACTTGCAATATTCTCGGCCATTTGCATTTGGATCATCCAAACCCGCAGCACATTGGGATATGAAATTCGCGCTGTCGGGTTAAACAAGGATGCCGCTGCTTTTGCAGGTATTCCAGTCAACGTTGTGATTGTGAAAACAGCGCTGCTTTCTGGTGGACTTGCAGCACTTGCTGGGTTTTCTGAAGTGGCCGGATTAAAGGGTAGTCTCACGCTCGATCTGTCCCCCGGGTTTGGTTACACAGGGATCATCGTGGCAATGTTGGCTTTGTTGAATCCGCTTGGTGTGATCGTGGCGTCCTTGTTCGTTGCGGGCATCTTTGTGGGCGCTGACAGTATGAGCCGTGCTGCTGATGTACCGACATATCTGGCGGATATCATGCTTGCGACAGCACTCCTTCTTATGGTGTTGGCCATTATGCTAACGCGGTTTCGTGTGGTGAGGGATTAGCACCATGGAAATTATCGACATCCTCTTCACCGCTAGCTTTTGGGCCGCAGCAATTCGCATCGCCAGCCCTCTGATTTTTGCCACACTGGGGGAATTAATTTGCGAGCGCGCAGGCGTATTGAACCTCGGGATCGAAGGGATCATGGTCGCTGGTGCGTTTGCGGGCTGGATGGCGGTTTTTTCGGGTACAGGCCTTTGGATGGGCGTTTGCGTCGCAATGCTTGTCGGGATGCTATTTGGTCTACTCCACAGCACACTCACAGTGCCGTTCGGTCTGTCTCAGCATGTCGTTGGCCTCGGCGTCACGTTGCTCGCAACGTCCTCCACCTATTACGCTTATAGGTTAGCATTGCCGGAGGTCACGAGCCCGCCAAAAATTGAACCATTCCAGCCATATGAAATCCCAATTCTATCCGACATTCCGTTGTTTGGCCCAGCGCTGTTTTCGCAAACACCGCTTACTTATCTCGCCTTCATTCTTGTCGCGATCGTTGGCGTGATTCTCTACCGCACCCCCCTTGGACTCGCCGTACGCGCAGCCGGTGAAAACCCCGCGGCGGTAACGGCTCAAGGTCTATCCGTCACTGCAATCCGCATGGGGGCTGTTATGGTTGGCAGCGGCCTAATGGCAGTCGGTGGCGCCTTCTTGACCATGTCGGCATTCGACAGCTTCTTCTTTGAGATGGTAAATGGCCGTGGTTGGATCTGTATTGCCCTGGTTGTCTTTGGATCGTGGAGACCCGGAAAGGCGCTGCTCGGCGCGGTTCTTTTCGCGGCTTTTGATGCGCTACAGATCCGGGTGCAACAAACCAGTTTGGGCACCCATATTCCCTACCAAATATTCCTGATGATGCCCTATATCCTATCCATATTTGCGCTTATCCTGATGTCACGTCGCGCCGAAGTGCCTGCCGCACTCATGGTTCCGTTCAATAAAGGAGAGCGCTAATGTTTGATCTGATTATTAAAGGCGGCACGCTGCCAGATGGACAAGTCTCAGACATTGGAATTGTAGGCGATAAAATCACTGCTATTGGGTCGATTCAAACAGCGGAAGCTGGCAAAGTGATTGATGCGTCGGGCGATTTAGTCAGCCCACCGTTTGTCGATCCTCATTTTCACATGGACGCAACGCTGTCCTACGGCCTGCCGCGGATCAACACGTCCGGCACACTTCTAGAAGGCATCGGGCTTTGGGGCGAACTCAAGCAGGTCATGACCCAAGACGATATCATCGGACGCGCGCTTACCTATTGCGATTGGGCAGCGAGCATGGGGCTTTTGGCAATTCGCAGCCATGTTGATACGTGTGACGATCGGCTTTTCGGAGTCGAGGCGTTGCTTGAAGTAAGAGAGAAAGTCAAAGACTATATCGATCTACAGCTTGTCGCCTTCCCACAGGACGGTTTTTATCGTGATCCAACAGCACGCGAAAACACCATCCGCGCCTTGGACATGGGTGTCGATGTTGTTGGGGGTATCCCGCATTTCGAACGCACCATGACAGACGGCGCGACGTCGGTGAAAGAACTTTGCGAAATCGCAGCTGCACGCGGTTTGCAGGTTGATATGCACTGCGATGAATCCGACGATCCACATTCACGTCACATCGAAACGCTTGCCTATGAAACCCAACGACTTGGTTTGAATGGTCGAGTCGCGGGATCGCATCTGACGTCGATGCATTCGATGGACAACTATTATGTCTCGAAATTGCTGCCGCTTATTGCAGAAGCTGAAATCAACGTAATCCCAAACCCACTGATTAATATTGTCCTGCAGGGGCGGCATGACACGTTTCCCAAACGTCGCGGTTTGACGCGCGTAAAAGAAATGTTGGCCATGGGGATCAATGTAGGGTGGGGGCAAGATTGCGTGCTCGACCCGTGGTATTCGCTTGGCACGGCCGACATGCTTGATGTGGCCTTCATGGGTTTGCATGTCGCGCAAATGACCAGCCCTGATGATATGCGGACGTGCTTTGACATGGTCACGGTAAATAACGCCAAAACGATGGGTTTGACAGATTACGGACTGCGCATCGGAGCTAAGGCGTCCTTGGTTATCCTTGATGCCAGCAACCCGATTGAAGCTTTGCGGCTACGTGCGGCCCGACTTTGTGTCGTCGCCAACGGCCAAGTTATTAGCCAATCCCCTCGGGCCGAAGCAACGCTGTCGCTGCCAGGGCGTCCAAAATCATCAAGAAGACGGCACAGTCCAGACACCACGTAATTTCAGACGCTCCCGCACTGATGTTGAGTGGTGAAATCGTTGGACGCGGAAAGGTTGGTGCAAGATGCGGGATCCACAAAAGCGGCCATTGGGGAGCTGCCATACGAATGCGAACTCGCATCAGATTACTAGAACAGCCTAAATCTATGCGCTCAATAATTGACGCCACTCAGCGAGAGCAGCGGCACGGTTCAGCTTGAAATTGGTGCGTGAATAGAAATGTACAGCCAAACAAAAACCCCGTCCAATGAATCTACGCCCCCAACACTAAAGGCCCGTGGTCCGAGACGCGGGGCCCTGGGATTGGGGGACCCGGTCCACGGTCCTGCGGGTGAACTGTAAGGATTAGGTGGAGTAACCCCTACTTTTCAGCGGTCAAATATCTGCACATCAGACGCTGCGTCATAGTTAC
>JAGSGK010000062.1 GCA_023955215.1 Paracoccaceae bacterium | reverse complement strand
ATTAATGGGGCGGCTTGCCCGGATCTAATAGGACTATGTTACGATATGTTTTCAATTTCCGAAAGCGGTTGATATCTGCAATGACTTTTAATCTATATCTAGAGTATTTTTTGTCCCCAATTATACGATTTTTGTCGAAAGTTCCTTGCTCTAGATTACAAGCTTGATAGCGTAAGCAACGACACTGAGTACCAGAACGCTGGCCAACCAGAGGGCGGCGAACCACACCCATTTTGATACAAGGGATGATTTCATTAGTGATACCCCTCGTCTGGATCGACCTTCCCACGAAACACCCAGTAAGCGTAGGCGGTATAGGCCAAGATCATTGGTACCAAAACAACAGTGCCAACCAACGCAAAGCGCAAGCTTTTGTCAGGTGCCGCTGCATCAACAATTGTCAGGTTTGGCGGTATGATGTTGGGATAGAAACTGATCCCAATGCCGATAAAGCACAGCACAAAAATGCTAATTGACGCTAGAAATGGCTGGCCATCCTTGCCCGCGTTTAATCCTGTGAACAATGCCCACGCAGCAAGTAGCACAGCGCCTGGCATCAACACGCTGAAGATGCTGCCTGGTAGGTTGAGCCAGCGGTTGAAGTATTCTGGATCTTGAAAAGGAGTCAAAATACTGACGACACCGATAAACCCAAGTGTCGCCGCTGCGAGCCACCAAGCATAGCCTTGCATTTTGCGTTGTAGGCCATCTTCAGTTTTGTAGATAAGCCATGTTGCGCCAAGTAATGCATAGCCAATCACAACAGCCAATCCTGTGAGAATGGAGAACGGACTGAGCCAATCCCACCAGCCACCAGAATAGGCGCGACCCGTGATCTGGATGCCCTGTACCAAAGCGCCAAGTGCAATACCCTGCATGAACGCGGCGACGATTGATCCACCAAAAAATGCGATGTCCCAAATAGGTTTCCAGCGCTCTGTTCGCCAGCGGTATTCAAAGGCCACACCGCGAAAGATCAGTGCCAGCAACATTAAGATGATAGGCATATAAAGCGCGGGCATGATGATGGCATAGGCCAGCGGGAAGACGGCGAACAATCCGCCCCCACCCAGTACAAGCCAAGTCTCGTTCCCGTCCCAGATCGGTGCGATAGAGTTCATCATTGTGGACTTCTCTCTCTCGCCTTCGGCGAAAGGGAACAAGATACCGACGCCAAGGTCAAACCCATCAAGGATCACATAGGTCAGCACAGCAAATGCGATGATGCCGGCCCAGATAAAGGAAAGTTCAAACATTGTATGGCTCCTTATTCGCCTGGGATTGAATCAGGGGTAGTTTGCATGATCGGTGTGATACCGGCTGTACGGATAGGCCCATCTTTAAGGTCGGGGTCAGGCTTGCTGGTTGGAGCATTCATCATGCGCAGGAGATAGAAAGTACCCGCGCCGAATACAAAAAAGTAGACAACGATAAACGCAAGGAGTGAGGCGGCGACCGCAGGTGCTGCGACCGGTCCAAGACTGTCCGATGTCCGTAAAACACCATAAACAGTAAAAGGTTGACGCCCAACTTCGGTGGTGATCCACCCCGCAAGAACAGCTACGAAGCCCATTGGCCCCATTAAAATGGCGGTGCGGTGCAGCCATTTGTCCTCATACAATCGTCCGCGCATCCGTCGCAGTAAGCTCCACGCACCCAGACCAAGCATCGCAAAACCGAGGCCGACCATGATACGGAAACTCCAGAATATGATCGCCACGGGAGGTTCATCTTCGTCTGGAATGGTATCTAAGCCATCGAGTGGAGCACCCCATTCATGCTTCAATATTAGACTGGAAACTTGTGGAATCTCGATGGCGTAGTCGATACGTTTCTCCGCAGGATTGGGGATTCCGAACAAGATCAAGGGAGCGCCATGTGGGTGGCTATCATAATGCCCTTCCATTGCCATAACTTTGGCTGGCTGATGTTCAAGCGTATTAATCCCGTGAAAATCACCTGCAAGAATTTGCAGTGGGGTAACAACGATTAGCATCCACATTGCCATCGAGAACATCCGGCGTGCAGGTCCGTCTTCACGATTGCGCAAAAGATGTAGGCCACCAACACCGCCTACAACAAGCGCGACAGTTAGATAGGCGGCAAGCACCATATGAACCAAGCGGTAAGGGAAGGAAGGGTTAAACACGATTGCCAACCAGTCTTCGGGAACGAACTGTCCAAGTTCATTGATGCTGTAGCCCGCCGGGGTCTGCATCCAAGAGTTCACCGATAAAATCCAAGTAGCTGACATCAATGTCCCAATGGCGACCATAGCGGTGGCAAACATATGGAGCTTGTTACCCACACGTTCGCGACCAAACAGCATAATACCAAGAAAGCCAGCTTCGAGGAAGAATGCGGATAAGATTTCGTAGGCCATAAGGGGGCCGAGCACTGGGCCCGTCTTATCAGAAAAGACGGACCAGTTTGTGCCAAACTGATAGGACATCACAATGCCTGACACGACACCCATGCCAAACGCGACGGCAAATATCTTTTTCCAGTAGTTAAACAATGTCAGATAGGTTTCATCCTTGGTCCGCAGCCAAAGACCGTTCAAGACAGCCAGATAGCTGGCCAATCCGATTGAGAAGGCAGGGAAAATGATGTGGAACGAGATGGTGAACGCGAATTGAATACGCGCGAGTGTTTCTGCTGTAAAGCCTTCGAGCATGGGTGTCTCCTATGTGGCGAAAATGGGCGGCACGTGATGCCGCCCGTCTATCTGTTAGGTTCTAGGGCCAAAATCAGCAGTTGTAATTATGCCATCCATATTGCGATCAATGGCCGTAAACCAAACATCTACCTGACCTAGAAATTCATCGCGTGATACCTTGCCGTCCTTATCGACGTCGTTGAAATCCATCTTCATACCACCTTGAACGCGTTTCATACCGCCTTTACCTTCCTCGGCATTTCCTTCCATGTCGGCCTTTCGGGCGTCGTCGAAATAGGTATATTCCTCGGCGGATAGCTTACCGTCCTCGTCGCTGTCGAAGGTGTAAAAGACATTGCTACGCTTTTCGCGCAATTCCTCAGCTGTAACTTTGCCGTCAGCGTTCTGGTCCCAGTTTTCAACAAAGCGCGTGCCCGGTTTTACGTTGCCTTCAGCAAAGGCGGAAAAAGGTGCCACGGCAAGGCAAAGCATAAGTAAAGTTTTCATTGTATCTTCCTTTATTCGTTAATGTTTACCGTCCTCAGGTAGGGACGGATTGTTTCGAACCCTTGCGGAAACTTCTTTTGCGCGTCCACATCTGACAGGGTTGGCGGGATGATGGCGCGATCGCCTGGGCGCCAGTCAGCGGGCAAGGCCACGCCCTTAGCATCTCCAGTTTGCAGCGCGTCGATCACCCGCAGAATTTCATCAAAATTTCGGCCCACGCTCATCGGGTAGGTCATCGTCAGGCGCAACTTCTTGTCGCTGTCGATGATGAACACAGAACGTACAGCGGCTGTTTCAGACTGTGATGGGTGGATCATTTCATAAAGCTTGGCGGTCTTGAGGTCAGCATCCGCAACAATAGGGAACCGCATGGTCGTATTCTGCGTGTCGTTCACGTCTTCGATCCATTTCAGGTGTTCTTCAACTGTGTCTGTGCTGAGCCCAATAGGCTTAACGCCGCGCTTGGTGAATTCAGCACTGAGTTGCGATGTGCGTCCCATTTCAGTCGTGCAGACGGGTGTGAAATCCGCTGGGTGGCTGAAGAAGAAGGCCCAGTCGTCGCTGATCCAATCGTGGAACGAGATCGGTCCAGTGGTGGTTTCCGCGGTGAAGTCGGGGACGATGTCCCCCAAAAGCAGTGTCATAATGTTGGCTCTCTCGTTTCGTTTGACCGATATCTACGTGAAGTCAGGGAGTGAGTTCAGTGACAAAATCACTCAACTTGCAAATAACTTACATTGGTAATAGATCTTTGATTAAGGAGGACAAGATGAAACTCACAACATATACTAACTACGCCCTACGATCGCTTCAACTTGCCGCACTCAAGGCCCCGAATCGCATCAAGGTTGATGATGTCGTTAAGGTTCACGGGCTTGCGCGCCCCCATATTGTGAAGATTGTGCACGAGCTTGGCCGTGCAGGATACCTGGAAACTGTTCGTGGACGTGGTGGTGGATTTTTCTTAGCGAGGCTTCCTGAAGAAATTATTATTGGCGATGTAGTACGCTTGACAGAAGGGCCATTAGACCTTGTTGAATGCTTCAATCCTGAGAAAAACACTTGTCCGTTGATCGGAATTTGTAAGCTATCAAGGGCGATACAAAAGGCAACCAAGGCATTTATGGACGTCCTTGATGACCTGACACTGGCTGATATTGCATCCAACAAAGGCGAGCTTTTAGCGCGCATTGCTCCAATTGAAGAGGGTATCGTAGCATCGATACGCAAGACCCAATGAGTGCTATTGATTGGACGGATCGGTTCAAGGGAACGAAAGCTTTGCCGCGCTCTGTGCGCGACAGGCTTCTTAATGTGGCGCTTATTCGCGATCATAAAAAGGGGTATCAGGTGTTTGGGCCGGAAAACGTACCAGATAGCCTGATCTTCTTGTATGAAGGCGCGATCCGCGTTTCACAAACCTCCGGCAATGGGCGGGACATTGTTCTGTACCGCGTCGACGCTGGCGAAAGCTGCGTTTTAACGACGGCCTGTATGTTGGCTGAAGAGGCGTATAACGCCGAAGGGATTGCAGAAACGAACATAAAGGTGGTGGCATTGCCCAAGATGTCGTTTGATCGTCTGGTAGCGGAAGAACCTGCTTTCCGGTCGTTTGTCTTCGCAGCTTATTCACGTCGGCTAATTGATCTTTTGCGGGTCGTAGACGATGTCGCCTTCGGACGGATTGATGTGCGCCTTGCCGAACGGCTGTTGATGCTGGCCGGTGAAGACAAAGAAGTAGCGGCTACACATCAAGAGATAGCAAGCGAGCTTGGAACCGCGCGTGAAGTAATCTCGCGCGTGCTGCATGATTTTCAAAAGCGTGGGCTTATCTCCCAATCCCGCGGTCGTATTGCACTTTCAGATAAATCATCTTTACGTGCGATTGCTGAAAGCCAATAAATGGCTTTTTTTTGACAGTTACGTGACAATATCACTGAAACTACAATGCTTAACCTATATCTCGTAGTTAACTTAAAGTTAGGAGAAGATTATGACCATTAACGTTGGGGTGATTGACCGCATTCTACGCGCCGCTTTGGGCGTAGTTCTACTCTATCTCGCCTTTATAAGCGGTCTGTCGTTGTTTGCGGCCCCGCTGTTTAAATTTGGTGCAGCAGTGATCGGTGTGGTGATGCTTGCGACCTCAATCTTGAAGATGTGCCCTATCTATTCAATTCTTGGCCTCAAGACTTGTAAGGATTGCTGAGATGGAGACACTTTTCACACCATTCGCATCACTCGGCGGCGGAATGTTGATAGGTCTGGGCGCGGTCCTTCTTATGTTTGGCCTGGGCCGTATTCTTGGCGCTACCGGCATTATGTCTGGCCTCGTTTTTGCCGAAAGCAGTTCTGAGTTTTCATGGCGCGCGGCGATGGTTGTCGGTATGATTTTGGCACCAGGCCTTATTTTTTTGATGACCGGAGCAATGCCAGAGCTGGACGTCCCTGTTAGTCCGCTGATGATTGTCATCGGTGGTGTGATCGTCGGATTTGGCGCGAGCCTTGGGTCGGGCTGTACATCGGGTCATGGAGTTTGCGGCCTGTCGCGTCTCTCCGTTCGTTCAATTGTAGCTGTGCCAACCTTCATGGTGACCGCAGCTATCACCGTTTACCTGATCCGTCACGTGTTTGGAGTCTGATGCCAATGAAACTTATCTACGCACTTTTCACCGGCCTCGTCTTTGGCGTCGGCATCTCGATTTCTGGCATGATTAACCCTGCCAAGGTTTTTAACTTCTTCGACATAGCGGGCACGTGGGACCCAAGCCTTGCTTTTGTGATGGGCGGCGCGGTTATCGTCACTTTCATCGGCTATCGTTTGGCCTGGCGTCGAAATGCACCGCTGTTTGGTGAGCAATTTGAGTTCCCGACTAACAGCGCAATCGATGCCCGCCTTGTGGGCGGCTCCGCAATCTTCGGGATCGGTTGGGGTATTGCAGGGTTCTGTCCGGGCGCTGCAATTCCCGCACTTGGTACAGGTCGCTGGGAAGTTGTTCTTTTCCTCGCAGCCGTGACAGCAGGGTTCTATGTGCGGCGTCTTTTCACACCAACACAATCAACTAAGAAGGCTGCGTAAAATGGCACCTAAAACAACAATGGTAGTTGCCGCGGTCGTCATGGCAGGCGCGGTAGGTGTGGGTGCCACGTATTTTGTAATGTCACGTGGATACGATATGATGGGTCATCACAGCGGCGGAATGATGCAGCATGACGAGGCCAATATGCCCGGCTTACAGGGTGAAAACGCAACACCCGAAGAAAGCGCGGAACTGGCTGTCATGTTTCGCAGCTTTAAGACGATCACACGGGACGTGGAAAACTTGCCGGACGGCATCCGCACCGTAACAAGGTCTTCCGACCCAGAAGTGATGAACTCATTGGTCAGTCATGTTATTGGCATGATCGATCGTGTCGATGAGTTAGATGATCCAAAGATTGGAATCCAAAGCCCAACGCTGGATATCTTTTTTATCCGTGGACAGGGGATCACCTCCGACATCGACGTCACAGACGACGGGATCGTCGTGATCCAGACATCACAGGATGCCGACGTGGTTGCTGCATTGCATGAACACGCAGCTGAAGTGACCGCAATGGCGGATCGCGGCATGCAAGCTGTGCACGAAATGATGATGGGAAATGGCGAAAGCCACTGACCTCTTAAAAAGGATAACTTACCATGGCATATACACAAAAATTCCAAGCGTTGGCTGATGCCGCTCAGAAAGTTGTTGGTTCTGTTGCCCCAGAAGATGTTGACAGTTTGCTTTCATCCGGAGCTGTCGCTTTAGATATTCGAGACAAAGAAGAACATGATGCAGGCCATATTCTGGGGGCGATCAACATCAGCCGCGGAAAACTGGAAATGAATGTTGAAGGTGCCTTGCCTGATCTTGATGCGACCATCCTTTGTTATTGCAACGCTTATAACCGGGGCGCGTTATCCGCCGCATCGCTACATGACATGGGCTATAAAAACGCTCGCTACATTGCAGGTGGCCTGAACGCCTATCGCAAGATCGAAAGAAGCACATAGCTCTATAAAACTTTGAGAATACCATCAACAGGCGTCGAATTTTTTGACGCTGCGTCTTCCGCACCAATCACGACAGCCCAACACAGGCATTCTTAGGAGTTACGAACATGACAAATTGTCCTGTAAACATGAATATCAAGCCAGAGGTTGAAGCCTTCTTTGACGCCCCGACCAACACCATCAGCTACGTTGTAAAAGACCCATCTTCTGTTTCATGTGCAATCATCGACAGCGTCATGGATCTGGATTACGCCGCTGGTCGAATCACCCACGACAGCGCCGACAAAATGATCGCCCATATTAAAGAGCGCGGTCTTAAACTGGAATGGATCATAGAAACTCATGTCCACGCCGATCACCTGAGTGCTGCCCCCTACATTCAACAGGAATTGGGTGGCAAGGTTGGTGTCGGCGAAGGCATCATGATTATTCAAGAAACCTTCGGCAAAATCTTTAACGAAGGCACAGAGTTCCAGCGTGATGGTTCGCAGTTTGATGCGCTTTTCAAGGACGGCGACACCTACATGATCGGCAATATGCAAGCGATTGCCATCTTCACCCCCGGCCATACACCTGCCTGCATGGTGCACGTTATCGGTGATGCGACCTTTACTGGCGATACATTGTTCATGCCCGATGGAGGCTCTGCGCGCGCCGATTTCCCGGGCGGAGATGCGAGTATCCTTTACGATTCTATCATGAAAGTGTTGAGCCTGCCTGACGATATGCGCCTATTCATGTGCCACGACTATGGTCCGAATGGCCGTGACATTGCATGGGAAACAACCGTAGCGGATGAGAAGGCAAACAACATCCACTTAGGTGGCAGCAAGACGAAGGAAGACTTCGTCAAGTTTCGCACCGAGCGGGATGCGCAATTGGCGATGCCAAAGCTCATCATTCCATCGCTACAAGTGAATATGCGTGCAGGCGAAGTGCCAACAGACAAAGACGGTAACCCAATGCTCAAAGTACCGGTCAACGGTCTGTAACTCTGGAGAAAATCATGGAAATTAAGAAAATTACGGACAAAGTTTCTGTTTCACCGCAAATCTCTCTGGGTGACATGGCAGACATCAAGAAAGCCGGATTTCGTGCAATCATTTGCAACCGTCCTGATGGCGAGGGCGCAGATCAACCGAGCTACGCGGAAATCGAGAAGGCGGCAAAAAAGGCCGGTCTTGAAATCGCATATGTTCCGGTTCAATCGGGCATGGTGACCGATGAAAATGTGACCGAGTTTGACACCGCTTTGAAAACCTTGCCACGTCCAGTTCTGGGCTATTGCCGTTCAGGCACACGCTCGGCCACGCTTTGGTCGTTGCATGAGGCTCACAAACGTCCGCTGTCCGAAATCCTCGCAGCGACAAAAGCCGCTGGATATGACATGAGCGGCGTTGCAAGCCGTATCGCGAATGGCGGCAAAACACCGACCCAGACCGGCGATGCAAAATATGATGTTGTGATTGTCGGTGGCGGGGCAGGCGGCATCGCTACGGCCGCAAGCTTGCTTTCACGCAAATCAGACCTGTCTATTGCGATCATTGATCCGTCTGACGTGCATTATTATCAGCCGGGGTGGACCATGGTCGGTGGCGGCGTGTTCGAGGCCAGCGAAACAGCCAAAACGATGGCGTCACTGATCCCGCGCGGCGTCAAATGGATCAAGGCAGCGGTTGCAGCCTTCGAGCCTCAAAACAACGCCGTCATCCTTGAAGGCTGCGTCGTCGTGACCTATGACCGGCTTGTGGTTTCCCCTGGTCTCAAACTGAACTGGGCAGGTGTCGAAGGTCTTGAAGAGACCTTGGGGCGCAATGGTGTCACATCGAACTACCGCTATGATTTGGCACCCTACACGTGGCATCTCGTGCAAGAGATGAAAGAAGGCCGCGCGTTGTTTACCCAACCGCCGATGCCGATCAAATGCGCAGGTGCGCCGCAAAAGGCGATGTATCTGTCAGGTGATGCTTGGTTCCGACGCGGTGTGCTGAAGGATGTCGACATCCAGTTCATGAATGCCGGTGGCGTGCTGTTTGGGGTCAAGGAATACGTGCCTGCGCTGATGGAATATGTCAAAAAGTATGATGCTGATCTGAACTTTTTCCATACGCTCACGTCCGTGGATGGTGCCGCAAAGAAAGCCACGTTCAAAGTCGCTAAGCCCGATACGGACCCGACGGAAATCACGGTGGATTTCGATATGATGCATGTCTGCCCACCACAGGTTGCGCCCGATTTCATTCGCGTGTCTCCGTTGGCGGATGCCGCGGGATGGGTGGATGTCGATCAAGCGACACTGCGTCACAAAAACTATGACAACGTATGGTCATTGGGGGATGTTATGAACGCGCCAAATGCCAAAACCATGGCAGCTGCACGCAAGCAAGCGCCAGTCGTTGCTGAGAACATCGTTGCTGATATCAAGGGCGGATCACCTGTGGCCCAATACGACGGCTATGGTTCTTGTCCGTTGACCGTTGAACGCGGCAAAATCGTGCTGGCAGAATTCGGGTATGGCGGTGCTCTCAAGCCGAGCTTCCCATCCTTTATTATCGATGGGACCAAGCCAAGCCGTGCGGCATGGTTCATGAAGGAAAAGCTGCTACCACCGATCTATTGGCAAGCCATGCTGAAGGGCAAAGAATGGATGGCGAAACCTGAGGACATCAAGGTGACGGCCGACTAGCGTCTGACGAACCATCATAGTGGGTGCCGCAGCGGTGCCCGCCGCTTGATTGGTCTGTTTTGTTCCCCGACAGACCTACACTTGGCGGTCAGAGTCATTTTCTCTGATCGCCGCCTTTCTTGGATCAATTGTCATGCATCATCTTCGCCAATACCTCCCAATCCTCGAATGGGGCCGCCGCTACGAGCGCAATACATTTTCCAATGACATGATAGCGGCCGTGATTGTGACGATCATGCTGATCCCGCAATCTTTGGCGTATGCGCTTTTGGCAGGATTGCCGCCAGAGGCCGGGATCTATGCCTCAATCGCGCCGATCGTGCTTTATGCTATCTTCGGGACAAGCCGCGCTTTGGCGGTTGGGCCCGTGGCAGTTGTATCGCTGCTAACAGCTTCGGCAATTGGTCAGGTCGCTGATGCCGGTACAGCAGGTTATGTGATTGCGGCGTTGACGCTGGCATTCTTATCCGGCGTGTTTTTGCTTTTACTGGGTGTGTTCCGCTTAGGTTTTTTCGCAAATTTTCTAAGCCATCCTGTGATCGCGGGCTTTATCACGGCCTCAGGTATTCTCATCGCGACAAGCCAGCTCAAACATATCTTAGGCGTTGATGCACACGGTCATACCTTGCCCGAAATGCTCGGATCGATCTTTGAACATCTTGACCAGATTAGTTGGATCACTGTCATCATCGGTTTCACAGCGACCTCTTTTCTGTTTTGGGTACGCAAGAACTTGAAGCCGCTCCTGACAAAATTAGGCCTATCGCCCCTTATGGCGGATATTCTGACCAAAGCCGGACCCGTTGCCGCCGTTGTTGCGACAACGGTTTCTGTGTGGGCCTTTGGGTTAGCCGACAAAGGTGTGAAAATCGTTGGGGAAGTTCCCCAAAGTCTGCCACCTTTGACAATGCCTAGCTTTTCACCTGAATTGATGAGTTCCTTACTTATTCCGGCAATCCTTATTTCGATCATTGGTTTTGTTGAAAGCATCTCTGTTGCGCAAACGCTTGCTGCCAAGAAACGCCAGCAAATCGACCCTAACCAGGAGCTGATCGGACTGGGGGCTGCAAACCTTGGCGCGGCGTTCACGGGTGGTTTTCCTGTCACAGGTGGATTTTCCCGTTCGGTGGTTAATTTTGATGCTGGGTCAGAAACACCTGCCGCCGGCATCTATACGGCAATGGGTTTGGCCGTCGCAGCCCTCTTTCTCACTCCTCTAGTATTTTTTCTACCAAAGGCGACGCTTGCAGCCACGATCATCGTTGCCGTTCTCAGTCTTGTGGATTTGACCATTCTGAAGAAGACATGGAACTATAACCGCGATGATTTTCTGGCGGTCTTTGTCACCATTCTTCTGACTTTGTCCCTAGGTGTCGAAGTCGGTGTTGCTAGTGGGGTCACTATCTCGATTCTTCTGCATCTTTACAAAACTTCACGCCCACATGTCGCCGAAGTAGGCCTTGTGCCAGGCAGTCAGCATTTCCGTAATATTCAGCGTCACGACGTCGAAACAGATCCGACTCTCCTGACATTGCGCGTTGACGAAAGCCTGTACTTTATTAATGCGCGGTTCCTGCAAGATATGGTGCAGGCTCGGGTTAGCGAAGGCACCGAAATTAAAAATGTCATCTTGATGTTCTCGGCGGTGAACGAGGTAGACTATTCCGCCCTCGAAAGCCTCGAGGCAATTAATCTACGTCTCAAGGATATGGGCATCGGGTTTCATTTGTCTGAGGTTAAAGGTCCCGTGATGGACCGCCTCAAGTCAACGCATCTGATCCTTGACTTGAATGGCGATGTCTTCTTGTCACAGTATGATGCGACTATGGCGCTGAGGTTCAAAGCAAGGATCTGAGAGGGTAGTAAAAGCGGTAGGTGTTGTCAGACAAATTTGACGGTTTCGCGGCCGATCCCTATTTTTGGTAAATGACAACATGTTCTCCCTTTAAATATTTCAAGACTTCACCTGAAATCATCCGGTTGGCAGTGATGTATTACATACGTTATCCATTTAGTTTTCGTCAGGTCGAAGACACATTACTCTGAGTGGGCAGGGTAGACGCTTAGTTTATTAGGGCGAGGTTTTGGGAGTATGAGATATGGTTCTTGGAACTTTGCGAGCTTTAACGCCATGTTTAACACAGCTATTTTGCTCTACCTCCAAATGACACCAAAAACACACTATTAAGCACACCTCAAAAATAGCCCTATAAGCTACTGTTATCGAATACTTAAATTACGCCACCTGTATTGAAAATCCTCGTGTCGGTGGTTCGATTCCGCCCTCGGGCACCATTTAAGTCAACAATAACAATGACTT
>JAGSGK010000279.1 GCA_023955215.1 Paracoccaceae bacterium | reverse complement strand
TTGCCCCAAATCAATCTCGACTTCACCTGGCAAACTTGAGTCCATCAAGCAAAATTGAACCGGTCCACGCCCCACATTCTGGGCTGCTTTCACAGCACCCTCAAGGACAGAAGCGACTGCCGAAACGGCGTCGATATCATCAACAAAGATTTTGAGACCCATCCCACCAACATCAGCAACGACTGTATCAATTGGCGCAATCGAGCGGCCCAGTAATTTTAGCTGATCGCTTTCGAGTGTCGCCTCAACCGTTACAATGACCTTGGCACCTGTTACCAAATGATCTTGCGCTTTTTCCAGCGTGTCAGAGAAAATAGTGATCTCATACCCGCCCGTCGTGTCCGACAATTGGGCAAATGCAAACCGATTGCCACGTGCAGATTTACGGATTTGCACACCCGCAACAACGCCAGCCAGTTTGGCAACATGCGCGCCGCGTTCGGCACGTTCATGAACCTGATCTAACGTTTTAATGTCTTTGCGTTTCAGCGCGGCCATGTAGTCATCAAGTGGATGACCAGACAGGTAAAATCCAACGGCTTTAAACTCTTCGCTTAGACGTTCAGCCGGCAACCAATCATCCATTGGCACAATCCGAGGCTCAGGTAGATCATCACCGGCCTCCCCAAACAAAGAAACCTGATTACTACTTTTTTGTTCGTGGATCGCGGCCGAATATCCAACCAAACCATCCAACGCATCAAAAACACGCCGACGGTTTGGATCGAGTTGGTCAAACGCACCAGAACGCGCAAGCATCTCAAGTGGACGTTTACCAACCCGCTTCATGTCCACGCGTCGCGCCAGATCAAACAAGGTTGAAAATGGGCGTTCGACGCCATCAACCATGCGCCCTTCGGTGATAAGCTTCATGGCCTCAACGCCAACGTTTTTCAACGCGCCCAGCGCATAGACCAAGGCACCTTCAACAACTTTGAACGTAGCGTCGGAACGATTTACGCACGGCGGAACCCAAGGCAAATCAAGACGCTTACGCACCTCTTCGAAATACACACCCAGTTTGTCAGTGAGGTGGATATCGCAATTCATTACACCGGCCATAAACTCAACAGGGTGGTTCGCCTTTAGCCAAGCCGTTTGGTAACTGACAACAGCATAGGCAGCGGCGTGAGATTTGTTAAAGCCGTAGTTCGCAAACTTCTCAAGAAGGTCAAAAACCTCAGAGGCTTTCTTTTTCTCAACGCCGTTTTCTTGTGCCCCTTTTTCAAACTTGGGCCGTTCTTTCGCCATCTCTTCGGCGATCTTTTTACCCATCGCACGGCGCAAAAGGTCAGCACCACCAAGCGAGTAACCCGCCATGACCTGCGCAATTTGCATAACCTGTTCTTGGTAAACGATGATCCCTTGGGTTTCTTCCAGGATATGGTCGATCAGTGGATGTACAGATTCTAGCTCCTTCTGCCCATTCTTCACTTCACAATAGGTCGGAATATTCTCCATCGGACCCGGACGATAAAGCGCTACCAAGGCGACGATGTCTTCGATACACGTCGGCTTCATCCGTTTCAGAGCATCCATCATGCCGCTGGATTCCACCTGAAACACTGCCACTGTCTTCGCGCTAGCGTATAATTTATAGGACGCTTCATCATCCAAAGGGATCGTCGCAATATCGTCGATCAAACCCTGAGGCGGTTCAAACAATTCAGAGCCATCCGCAGCGATGTGTAAATGGCGACCAGACGCTTTGATTTGATCAACAGCATTCTGAATAACTGTCAGTGTCTTCAGGCCCAAAAAGTCGAACTTGACCAATCCTGCTTGTTCAACCCATTTCATATTGAACTGCGTTGCAGGCATATCCGAGCGCGGATCTTGGTAAAGTGGAACCAATTGGTCTAGTGGACGGTCCCCGATAACAACGCCCGCAGCGTGGGTTGAAGCGTTGCGAAGCAGGCCTTCAACTTGTTGACCATAATCAAGCAAGCGTGCCACGACTTCTTCGTTCTTTGCCTCTTCACGTAAGCGCGGTTCGTCTGCCATCGCCTTTTCGATCGAAACGGGTTTAACCCCTTCCACAGGGATCAGTTTAGATAGACGATCGACTTGCCCATAAGGCATCTGCAAAACACGGCCAATATCACGCACGGCAGCCTTAGATAGAAGCCCACCGAAAGTGATGATTTGCCCAACCTTATCACGGCCGTACTTTCCCTGAACGTAGCGAATAACTTCCTCGCGACGGTCCATGCAAAAATCGATATCGAAGTCAGGCATGGACACACGTTCAGGGTTCAAGAACCGCTCAAATAGCAATTGATAGCGCAGTGGATCAAGGTCAGTAATCAACAACGCATAAGCAACCAACGACCCCGCACCAGAACCACGACCCGGCCCAACTGGGATGCCTTCGTCTTTGGCCCATTTGATGAAATCTGCAACGATCAAAAAGTAACCGGGGAAACCCATCCCCTCAATGATCTTTAGTTCAAAATCAAGGCGAGCCTCGTATTCCGAAACCTCAACCGCATGCGGGATAATGGACAGCCGGTAGCGCAAGCCCTCTTCGGCTTGGCGACGCAATTCTGCAATTTCGTCATCCGCAAATTTAGGAAGGATCGGATCACGGCGATATGTCTGAAAGGCGCAGCGCTTAGCAATCTCAACAGTGTTCTCAACCGCTTCTGGAAGGTCAGCGAACAGGGTAACCATTTCAGCCTGAGACTTAAAATAGTGCTGAGGTGTTAGGCGACGACGCCCTTCTTGTTGATCGACATAAGCGCCATCAGCAATGCAAATCAACGCATCATGAGCTTCGTACATCTTAGATGCTGGGAAATAGACGTCATTGGTGGCAACCAATGGCAATCCCATTGCATACGCCATTTCAACAAATGGACGTTCTGTTAAACGCTCTGCCTCTGGCAAACCGCCATCAACAGGGTGGCGCTGTAGCTCAACATAAAGACGATCACCAAAAATACCGGCAAGGCGATCCATCAATGCTTGAGCTGCGGGTTTTTGTCCCGCCTGCAAAAGCTGTCCAACAGGGCCAGTCGACCCACCCGCCAAACAAATTATGTCAGCGCCGTATTGGGCCAATTCATCCACTGTGACTTGGGGCAATTGATCGTGGTTGTCGATATAAAGGCACGAATTCAACTTCATCAGGTTTTCGTAACCTGTCTCTGTCTGAGCCAACAAAACCACAGCTGCAGGCGCACGCGCCTTTTCGCCGGGGCGACTTTCAACATAAGTGACATCGACCTGACAGCCCACAATCGGCTGGACACCTGCACCAGACATTCCAACCGAATATTCCAACGCTGCAAACATGTTGTTTTTATCGGTCAATGCCATTGCTGGCATCTTATTGTCTGCACAAAGCGCAGGCAGCTTTTTAACACGCAATGCACCCTCAAGTAACGAATACTCCGAGTGGGTGCGCAGGTGGATGAATCGGGGGCTATTTGTCATGTCTGCAACTTACGGCGAACTGACAAATGTTGCCACAAGGACTTGCCAAAAAGTCAGACACTTGCAAAACTAAAACCAGCACGCCCGCGTGAACGTCTACGCCACATCGACGACGCGCAGCATTTGGGCTTTTGGTAGGGTGGCGGGTTACAATATATGAACGTGTCTTTTCGGCTAAACGGAAAGGATGTGGAGCTTAGCAACGTAAGCGCCACAACAACGCTGCTTGATTGGTTGCGCATAGATCAAAATTTGCACGGCACCAAAGAGGGCTGCAATGAAGGTGATTGTGGCGCATGTTCGGTGATCGTGACCGATGAAACCGGTGCCAAAGCCCTAAACGCCTGCATCTTGTTCCTACCCCAACTGGACGGCAAAGCGATCCGCACAGTCGAAGGAATTTCGGCACCCGAC
>JAGSGK010000043.1 GCA_023955215.1 Paracoccaceae bacterium | reverse complement strand
GCGTTTTCAGTGCTCATGGGGTAATCGTTATCACCGAACACTCCGGTGGTGAAGTTTAGGTCTTGCCGACGTTGCGGACATTCGTTTTTGTCGCGGCATCGGTAAAGTGGGCTCGAAGCCGCCATTCGCTGTGCCTAACGTGAGTGTTCGCTCTGGGCGGAAAACCAGCAATCACGTTCGTTGTTTTCCCAACAATGTCCGCACAAAACTCCGCCAACACAGTGTTAGCAACACAGCACTAGCCTACACTGTGTTCAACACAGCGATTCAGCCCTAAAAATAGTCAGCAACACGGCAAAAAGTGTGTTTAAGGTGTGTTTTTGATTTTAGCAGTTTTTTGGAATTTAGCACTAGGTTAAGTCATTGTTATTGTTGACTTAAATGGTGCCCGAGGGCGGAATCGAACCACCGACACGAGGATTTTCAATCCACTGCTCTACCCCTGAGCTACTCGGGCACTACTCGCCGTAAACGGCTTGGGTGTGGCGTATCTAGGACCTTGTGGGGCGCGTGTCCATAGCGATTTCACTCAATTCAATGAGGTTTCGCATTTTCTTTTTCAATGGCCTCAAATGCAGCCTCGATATCGTCGGGATCACGCGATGGAATGGCATAGGATCCGTTCACCCAGCGCGCCAAATCAACGTCCGCGCAGCGTTTGGAGCAGAAAGGGCGAAATTCGGTCTCTGTAGGGCGTTCGCAGGTGGGGCACTTCATCCAAGCACCTCAGACAGTGGCAACCTCACGCGCTTGCGCTGAAGTTCGTAGTGACCCAGCGGGGTCCAACCAACCAATGCAGTTTCGATCTCATCCGTGCGGAAGGCAGCGCGCAGGGCCACCTCAAAGGCGCGGCGGTCTTTTTTAGGCATCGGGGCAAGGTCTAGGGTGATCTGACCTGCAAGGCCACGCACACGCAGCGCTTGGGGCAAACGACGCGCACACAGCATGTTGGCTTTGATACCTGCAGCCAAAGAGGCGTCGTTGCCTGTGTTCACGTCCACAGCGATCAAGGCGCGTGTGGGTTCTATATACATGCCACCAGATGCGCCAAAGCTTTCAAAGGCGCCTTCTGCAGCTTCCAGTGCATCCAAAACGCCGTGGTCTTCAAAACCACCGGTTTGGGTCACAACTTCGGCTGCTTCCGTCCAATCGCGCCACGCCAATACGTGTGGACCATCGCCTGCAACCAACATCGCCATCTCGTCGCTGTCGTCATTGATCACGTTGTCAGCAAGCTGCGCCATTTCTTCAACATCGTCTGCGATGTCTTCTGGGGATGCCTCTGCACAACATGAGCGGATGATCAGACCCATCTCGCGACCGTCCATCACCTCTTTGGCAATGACCATCAATTCGTCGCGCATGTCATCATCGCGGATGCTGCGGGAAATATTGAGGCCCGGTGCGTCAGGGGTCACAATCGCATAGCGGCTTTTGAACAGAACCTTTTGGGTGACTGGAATGGCTTTGCCCTCTTCGGCGTAGCCCGTCACTTGAACCAACAGCGGCTGGCCTGGGGAAAGCCCCTTAACCTGACGCAAGAATGCAGAGCCATCAGGGGTTTTCAGGAACATACCGCCCTGCCCTTTGACGGGACGATCCGCGATCGCGCGGTAAATCGTACCCGGAGCCGGTGCGTCACCTGCCACCAAAATATCGCTTAGCTTGCCATCGACCATCAATGCTGCGGCTTCACGCTCATTGATATGGTCCAGAATGATTGTACGACCCTTCATAAGGACCCCCTATTTGGCCGCATAAAGCGGATAGCCGGCGCCCTTAAGCAGCCCTGCTGTTTCTGAAAGTGGTAGGCCAACGATGCCCGTGAACGATCCGCTGATCCACGGAATAAGTGCGCCAGCTGGCCCTTGGATGCCGTAGCCACCCGCCTTGCCCTTCCAATCGCCAGTGGCAAGGTAGGCGTCAAGTTCGGGTTTGGACACCGGCTTCATCTTAACAGTGCTGACAACATCACGTTGCCAGATTTTATCACCACGTTTCACCCCAACCGAAGTGATCACGCGGTGACGTCGTCCAGACAATAGTTTTATGAATGCCGCCGCCTCATCAGCGTCAGCAGGTTTGCCCAAGATGCGACGCCCAACAGCAACGGTGGTGTCGGCACACAGAACAATATCGTCATGCTCTGCCTCCACAGCACCCAGTTTTTCACGAGTGATACGGTTGCAATATGGACGGGGTTGTTCCGCCTTAAGCGGATCTTCGTCGATGTCAGGTGGTCGCACGGCGTCTGGTACAACGCCGATTTGCCCCAACAGCTCTAGCCGTCGGGGGCTACCTGAACCCAGAATAAATGCCATTAGAACACTCCACCCCAAAGGCCCACGCGTGTTCGAAAACCGCTGGCCACGTTTGGGGTGGCAAGCACGCGCTTACTTAAAGCGATAATTGATGCGACCCTTTGATAGGTCGTATGGTGTCATTTCGACTTGGACTTTGTCGCCTGCAAGAACACGAATGCGGTTTTTACGCATTTTGCCTGCCGTATGTGCGATGATCTCATGGCCGTTTTCTAGCTCGACCCGAAATGTCGCATTTGGCAAGAGTTCCTTTACGACGCCGGGAAATTCGAGCAATTCTTCCTTGGCCATGGTCTCTCCTAAATAGACTCGTCACGCGAAGGTGCGGACGCGCCACTAGATGAGGCCTTTTTGTCAGGTTTTCAAGGGTGCAATCACCTCAATGGCGTTTTAACCCGTGCTTTAGTTCAGGATCGTCGCCCTAGCACCGCTTCAAACCCTAATTTACATCACATTGACAGCACCCAAGCTCACCACAGATTTCCACATTGCGAATACTGACTAACAAATACCTTGCCCGATTAACCACAAATGCCTAACTTCTATTTTAACACATTCATTAAATGCAAATCTGCAAGAGGCCCCACATGATCGCAAAAGGTGTGACCCTACGCAGCCTCGAAGTTTTCGAGGCGCTTGCCAGCTGTGGTTCTGTTGCCCAAGCAGCCAAGATAACAGGGCTCAGCCAACCCGCCGTCAGCCAACAACTGAGCAAGTTAGAGGCGGCATTGGCCACAAACCTGATTCAACACAACAAACGTCCCATGCGTCTGACCCAAGCGGGAGAGACCTTTTTAACCCGTGTAAAAAGCGCGCTGGCCGAACTGCGCCTTGCCCATACAGAACTGACCGTCATGGACCTTGCCCACCTGAAGGCGCTTAGCATCGGGTTGATTGATGACTTTGACAACGAGTTAACACCGCGCCTTGCGACCATTTTGGCCGACAGCCTAACGGGGTGTAAATTCAAACTGATCACCGCCCCCAGCCATGAAATTTCCAAAGCGATTGAGGAAAAGGAACTGCATATGGCGATCTCTGCCAATGCAGGAACGATGATGGAAGGCGTGCTTGAATACCCGATTGCACGTGACCCCTTTATCCTGGTCGCGCCCAAAGGGGCGTTGGATACAGACGGTGATGTCATGGCACAGCTCAAAGACCTGCCATTCCTGCGCTATGATCAGGATCAACTGATCAGTCGCCAGATCGAGGGACACCTCAAACGCCAACACCTCGACTTCCCCCAGCGCTTTGAGCTGGGCAGCCACCTGTCACTGATGGCAATGGTGGCGCGCGGCATCGGATGGTCCGTGACAACGCCACTGGGCTACATGCGCGCCGAACGGTTCCACGACCAAGTCATCGCGCGGCCCCTGCCCTTTAAACCTTTCTCACGCGAAATCACCCTTTACGCTGGGGCGGATTGGGCAGGCCAAGTGCCAAACGACGTGGCCCAAACCATGCGAAACCTGATCCAACATCACATCATCGATCAGGCGTTGGAAAAACTGCCATGGCTTGCTGGTGAGTTGCGGATCTTAGAGGGCTAGCCCCTAGATCAGCACCCCATCAAAGAATTGCGCGATCCCTTCAAAGTCGCCCAGTGGCTGAACCTTGGCGATGAATTGATCGGGACGCACAATGATCAAAGCGCCCTTGGCACGGTCAATACCGCGTAGATCAAACAAATCAGGTCCGGTTTTCAGATCGGGACAAAACGCCTTTTCGTAATCCATCAAACCATACCTCCCTTTGCGCGGCAAAAGGAGATCAGGCAGCGTATCCAGCATCATATCGTGGTGCGCGGTTTGGAACACCGCCCGCACATCAATGATGCTGTCAATATTGGTGCCTGCGCGCGTGTAACGCACCACAGGGCTGGCGGCGTCGCCCGCCAGATAGGCACACAGATCAGCAATATCACCGCCGCTTTGTCCTACGTCATCAGCACCCGCAAAGGCCATCATCCGCCATCGCCCATCAGCCTTCAGCACATGACCCAACTGCATCGGTTTACTATCGCCCAAACGGATCACAGGGGCCGAATGAAACCGCATTCCAACCTTCAATCCAGTGGCCAAGGGTTGATGCTGATCATCGCCCGTAATGACAGAGCTGTCATACCGCGTCTCAACACCCGCCGTATAACGACCGTGCTTTTTGAAATAGCTTTGGAACTGCGCGGCCTCTTCAGCGTTCTTGGGTTTCGCGCTGAACAAACGGGCCATGTCACGATCGAACGCGATCAACTCTTTGGCCTTGGCACAACGTTCCTGCGAATAGCTGTGCAACAGCGATGGCTCGGCTTGCCCCCGTAAGACCGCCGCCAGCTTCCAACCCAAATTGAACGTATCCGCCATAGATACATTCATGCCCTGACCCGCTTTTGGGCTGTGGGTGTGACAGGCATCACCCGCGATAAACACATGGGGGTCACGCACGCTGCGCTGTTCGTCAGGCACATCATCAAAAGCGTCACACACACGTTGCCCGATCTCATAGGCCGACCACCATGCCACCTCTTTCACATCCAATGTGTAGGGGGCTAAAATATCACGCGCCTTTGCGATCAACATATCCGATGTCACATTGCGGTCCGCGGCACGTTCGTCCCCGTGCAATGCATCCAGCTCGATATACATGCGCACCATATAGCCACCCTCACGCGGGATGATCAGGATGCTGCCGTGGCTCGCGGATTGAATGGCTGCCTTTAGACGGATGTCAGGGAAGTCAGTGACCGCCAAAACATCCATCACGCCCCAAAGCTGACGCGCTGCATCACCCTTCAGCGGATAGCCCAGCGATTTGCGCACAACACTGCGCGCTCCGTCACAGCCCACGATATAGCGGGCACGGATGGTTTCCGTCTTACCCTTAGCCTCAAGGCAATTGTAAACTGCAGTCACAGGATAATCGGGATCATCGGTTTGCGTGACGGACACCAGCTCGCGATTGTAATCTGGCACCAAACGCGTGGGCGCATTGCGCATATTTTCCAGATAAAAGTCATGAACACGTGCCTGACTTAAAATCACATGGGGCATCTCGGACAGATCATCCTCAACATCTTGAATACGGTCTGCGCGGTGCAATCCCGTGCCATCAGGGTTGGGACGCCAAAATCCAACTTCATTTACCCAATAGGATTCTTTCAACACTTTTTCGGCAAAGCCAAAGGCCTCAAACATCTCAATCGAACGACATGCGATTCCGTCAGCCTGCCCCACCTCAAGCGGACCAGATTTGCGTTCCGTGATGCGCGTTGTGATTTCAGAAAATTCCGCCAGTTGCGCCGCCAATGTCAAACCCGCAGGACCACAGCCAACAATCAAAACATCGACCTCATCAGACGCTGTATTCGAATTTTCTCTTGAAACTGATGGGTCGCCCGTTTGAAATCCGTCCAAGTGATATTGCATCCAACGCCGCCCCTTAATTTAGTCTGGCCAATCTATGACCCGTTTGTATCGCCCGTCAAAGAAATGATGGGTCGGCTGCACAATAGGTTCAAACCTTACCAGATAGTTACCGTCTATTTTCAAACGTTAACGCGCGCCATTTCTTAACGAAAGATGAATGGGGGTGTGCGCGTGAAACTGTACAGATCAATGCCCAAACTGTGCAGTTTGTTCAAAACCGCCTTAAATCGCGCCTTTGCTGCTGATCTAAATGTACAGATTGCCTTTTGAACTGCACAGTTAGGTATGAAAACAGCATCGAACGCTGCGTTAACCACCCACTACTTGTCACCGTCCAACGCATCTGGAACAAAGATCAAGAAACCAAAGGGCAGCTCAAATGACCAACATCGTGATCCTTACCGGCGCAGGCATTTCAGCCGAAAGCGGCATCAGCACCTTTCGTGATGAGGGCGGTCTGTGGGCCAACCACCGCATCGAAGATGTTGCCACCCCCGAAGGGTTTGAACGCGATCCCAAACTGGTTGTGGATTTTTACAACGAACGCCGCGCCCAAGCCGCAACATCCGCCCCAAACCCCGCACACGAAGCGCTCGCGCTGCTTGAAGCAGAACATAAGGGCGATCTGCTCTTAGTCACTCAAAACGTTGATGATTTGCACGAACGAGGCGGCAGCAATCACGTGCTTCACATGCACGGTGCGCTAAATTCTGCGCTCTGTACGGCCTGTGAACACCGCTGGCCTGCGCCCATGAAAATGGCAGTTGGCGATGCCTGCCCGAGCTGCGCGGCCCCAATCGCGCGCCCCGACATCGTGTGGTTCGGGGAGATGCCATATCAGATGGACCGGATCGAACGCGCATTGGCCCAAGCGGACCTATTTGTCGCCATTGGCACATCAGGAAACGTCTATCCCGCAGCCGGATTCGTACAAATGGCAGCCCACTACGGGGCCCATACTATTGAGTTGAATTTGGAACCCTCAGCCGTCGTGTCCCAATTCGCAGAAACCCGTTTCGGCAAAGCCGGTGAAACCGTCCCCGCATGGGTTGCTGAGGTTTTAGAAAATTAGTCGAGCGCAAAAGCACGCCCGACTAAATAGTGTTTGTTTAGTGTGACTTGTGGGCGTCGTGGCCAGCGTCCTCTTTGGGTTTTCGCGCATTGTCGACAGGAATTTCGACAACCATTTCTGCGCCGTTTTCAAACTCAAACGTGACAGAAATCGTCTCCCCGTCCACCAAAGATTGGTTCAATCCCATCATCATAACGTGGTCACCACCGCGCTTCATCATGTGCATTTCGCCCGCCGGAATGGTGATACCACCTTCGATTTCGGTCATTTGCAAAACGCCTTCACCGTTGTCGATGTGCGTGTGTAGCTCAACACGTTTGGCAACGTCTGAACTGACACCCATCAGCGTGATGTCCTGATCGGAATGGTTCATCAGCGTCATGAACGCAGCACCCGTCGGTGCATTCGGGCGCGCCGCACGCGCATAGGGATCTTTAACTATAAGGCCTTCAGCAAAAGCGCTGGTGGTCATAAGCAGCGTCGCGGCAAAGCCGGTGATGAAAGTAGATTTGAATGACATGTTTTATGCCCCTTTTATCGTGTGATCTGAAAATTCGAAGTTTGGATCAGACGACTGCAGGTGGCGCACGTGACAGGTAAGAATGCGCATCAATGTTGCTATGGGCAGCAACGTAAGCCATTGTAATATATGCAGACAGCACAAGGACTGCAGGTGAAACAGCCATACCCATTGGTGCGGCGTCTATCAAAGTAAGCGTGCAATCAGGACAGAAATGCGGGGCCTGCGTAGGCTGCCCCTGCTCATCCATGTAAACCACAACTGACTGGGTCCCAACACATAGAACCATCTTGCCCGTCGCATCCGCAGCACCACGCGCTGCCGCCATGCTTTGCCCCGTAAGGACAAAAACAACTGCAAGGCATATCGCAATGAAATGTGCGCGGATATTCATAGGCGTTGACCTACAGCTTAAGCAAAATCAAAACAACTGCGTCAAAACGAAACAACCCCGCCTGCAAAACAGACGGGGTCAAATCGATCAATCTTCAAAAACTTAAGCAGCTGCTGCTTGGGCTTTTGAGATTTCCTTTTTTACTTTCAAAGCGCTGTCAGACAACTCAGTGTCCTTTGCTTTCGCCATGAACGCGTCCAAACCACCACGGTGGTCAACGGTGCGCAAAGCAGCCGCAGAGATGCGGAACTTGATGCCACGACCAAGAACTTCGGACTGCAAAGTCACATCGTTCAAGTTCGGCAAGAACCGACGCTTAGTTTTGTTGTTCGCATGGCTGACATTGTTGCCAGACATGGGGCCTTTACCGGTCAATTCGCAACGACGCGACATGGGATCATCCTTTTGCTCAGGTCGTGATCGAGGCGGTCCTCTAACACAACGCCGGATGCAGACTTAGGTCGCACCCATAAATTCGTTCGCTGGCAATAGGAGGAATCGCAGGGCTGGTCAACCCAAATAGCCAGTATCTCTCATTCCTTTTGCAGAAAACCCAACGATGACAACATCAATCTGCAACGAACGGCGATTCCACCCATCATTCACCACAAATTACCACAAAACCTAGCACGTACACAAACGGCTCCCCCACGTTCATCTTACCAAATAAACTCCGTGGGAGTTCGCAGAACGGGGGCTGGCCCCCTTTCCACGTTTTACGATTCGCGCAACACAGAGACCATTTGCGCCGCTGCAGCCGCGGGGGGTGTCTCGCCTCGCGCAACCTCCCCGCCAAGACGCTTCATCTCGTGGGCCACATCACGACGATCCAATTGCGCCAACAACGCCATCCGCACATCTTCCTCAAACCAGTAACGCGCTTGGGTTGACCGTGTTCCATCAAAGAACCCATTGGCACGGCGCCATCCGTCCAACTCAAGCATCGCGCCCCATGCGTCTTCAAACCCATCTTCTTCCAAGGCCGAGACCGTCAGTGCTTTGGGAAAGCCCTCAGGATCTTGCGGACGTCTGCGCATCAAACGCAGTGCTCCAGAATAATCCGCACGCGTGCGCATCGCGACTGGTTTCAGATCGCCGTCCGCTTTATTGACCAATATGATATCGGCCATCTCCATGATACCGCGCTTTACGCCTTGCAACTCATCCCCACCCGCAGGTGCCAATAACAACATGAACAGATCAGACATCTGGGCCACAACCGTTTCTGATTGCCCAACACCCACAGTTTCAATCAACACCACATCAAAGCCTGCACCTTCACACAAGGCGACAGCCTCACGTGTGCGCCGCGCGACACCCCCCAAATGGGTTTGGCTGGGCGATGGACGGATAAATGCATTGGGATCACGCGCCAAACGGTCCATGCGGGTCTTGTCCCCCAAAATAGACCCACCAGAGCGCGCCGATGAAGGATCAACCGCCAAAACCGCCACACGCAGACCTTGGCCCGTCAACATCATGCCAAAGCTCTCAATAAAGGTCGACTTCCCAACGCCCGGTGTGCCCGACAGGCCTATGCGCAACGCTTGACGGTCTTTGGGCATAGCCGCTAAAACTTGGGCTGCTTGGGCACGGTGATCCTCGCGTGAACTCTCCACCAGCGTAATACCACGCGCCAAGGCGCGGCGTTCGCCCGCGGCAATTCGTTTTGCCAGATCATCTAGGTCCATCGTCATCTCACATGTAATTCCCCGCTTTTGTCCTGCAGCGCAGACCAAATGTCTAGTCTCACAGCACTTCTGCTTGGCCTTATGCACAGATTAACGGATAAGACAGCATGACACTGACACTCCCCATTGATGCGGTTCTGCCCGATGTGATCGACGCCCTGCGCAGTCAGGGCCGTGTTGTGCTGCAGGCCCCACCTGGGGCAGGCAAAACAACACGCGTGCCCCTTGCGATGCTGGATGCCGACCTGACCACGGGCCGCATCCTTATGCTCGAACCACGCCGCCTTGCAGCGCGCGCCGCCGCTGAGCGCATGGCACAGACAATTGGCGAACCTGTTGGGGAAACCGTGGGCTACCGTATTCGCGGCACCTCTAAGGTTGGCAAACAAACGCGAATTGAGGTTGTGACCGAAGGCATCCTGACACGCATGTTGCAGGATCAGCCTGACCTGCCCAATATCGGTGCCGTCATTTTTGATGAATTCCACGAACGCAGCCTCAACGCCGATCTTGGCCTTGCTCTGTGCCTCGAAGTTGCCAGTGCGTTGCGCGATGATCTGTTGTTGGTTGCAATGTCGGCCACGCTAGACGCGGCCCCGATTGCCAAAGTCATGGACGCCCCTATCGTAACCTCGCAAGGTCGCGCATACGACGTAACCCCCCATTGGCTCACCAAACCGATTGCCAAAACCACCCGTTTTGAACAAGCCGTTGCTGACACCACCCTTCACGCCCTTAGTGAGACAACAGGCAGCGTTCTTGTGTTCCTACCCGGTGAGGGCGAAATTCGCCGCGTTCACAGCCTGCTTGAAGGCCAAGTCAAAGGTGATTGCACCCTCGCCCCACTCTTTGGCGCTATGGATTTTGCCGCTCAGCGTGAGGCAATCTCCCCTGCCAAACATGGGCGCAAAATTGTGTTGGCGACAGCCATCGCGGAAACCTCTCTGACAATCCCAGATATCAAGGTTGTGGTGGACGGCGGCAAATCCCGTCGCGCCCGATTTGATCCTGCCAGTGGCATGTCCCGTCTGGTCACCGAACGTGTCACACGGGCCGAGGCCACCCAACGCGCAGGACGCGCTGGTCGTGTGCAAGCAGGTGATTGCTACAAGGTATGGACCCGCGGTGAAGATGGCGCATTGGCCGCCTACCCGCCTGCTGAAATTGATGCTGGTGATCTCACAGGGTTTGCACTTGAGCTGGCAGTTTGGGGCTCAGGCCCAGAGGCCCTGCAATTTGTCACCCCACCCCACGCCGGCCGCTTGGCAGAGGCACAGGCCGTCTTGAAAATGCTCGGTGCTTTGGACTTTGAGGGGCGGATCACGCCCCATGGCCGCGCTTTGGCCAGCTATCCTTTGCATCCCCGCCTTGCCCATATGATTGAAACCGCTGGAAAAGACGCCGCCCAAGTCGCGGCCCTCTTGGCAGAACGCGACCCATTGCGCGGTGTATCGGTTGATCTGAACCTACGTATCCAAGCCATGCGTGACCCAAACCGTTTTGGCGGCGCGGTCAATCGTGGTGCCCTTGAACGTATCAAGGTCGAAACCAAACGACTGGCCAAACGCGCCCCCGCTTCAAAACGCGCCTTCTCATTGGGTGAACATGCCGCCCTCGCTTACCCAGATCGTATCGGGTTGCGCCGTGCAGGTGACGCGCCGCGTTTCGTCCTGTCAGGGGGCAAAGGTGCGATTATGCCGCCAGAGGATGCGATTGGGGGCAACCGTCTGATTGTAGCCACCGACCTAGACGGCGATCCCCGCGAGGCCCGTATCAGACAAGCCGTCCCGCTGGCAGACAGCGAGTTGCGCAACCTGTTTGAAGACCAGATTGAGTGGCGCAATGTCTGCCTATGGTCGCGCCGCGAGGGTCGCGTTTTGACCCGCCGACAGGAATGTTTTGGCGCGCTTGTTCTAGAAGATCACACATGGTCAGACGCCCCCGACGATGAAATCGCCGTCGCGATGATGGAAGGCATAAGACAGCTTGGCCTAAAGCCATCAAAGTCAGCCAAACGCTTCATCGCCCGCTGCAGGTTGATGGATGATTCCAGCTTTCCCTCAGTTGATGAGACGCATCTGCTTGAAACTTTAGACGAGTGGTTGCTGCCCCACATCAGTGGCGTGCGCAGTACCGCCGATTGGAAGGCGTTCGACATAATCCAAGCGTTGCAAGCGCGCCTTGATTGGGACCAAACCCAAGCATTGAACCGCGCAGCACCGGGGAAATTTGAAACACCACTGGGGCGCACAATTCCGATCGATTATTCAGGCACGCAGCCCCAAATCGCAATACGGCTGCAAGAGCTGTTTGGGGTGACCGAACATCCCATGATCGGCAAAGAGCCTCTGCAAATTACATTGCTGTCCCCTGCGCAAAAGCCAGTTCAGATCACTGCAGATTTGCCACGTTTTTGGGAAACCAGTTACGCGGATGTGCGCAAAGACATGCGTGGGTCATACCCCCGCCATCCATGGCCCGAAGACCCCACAAAAGAAGATCCAACGCTGCGGGCCAAACGGCGCAAGCAATAGCTTAGACAGCGTTCCAATCGCCGTGATGCTTGCCTTCACCGTCCAGACGCTCAAACCCATGCGCCCCAAAGAAGTCGCGCTGTGCTTGGATCATGTTCGCAGTGCCACGGCCCCGTGCCATCGTATCGTGCCACGCAAGGGCTGCTGACAATGCAGGAACCGGTTGGCCCGTCAGTGCCGCGACCGCAACAACGCGGCGTAGACCTGAGATGGACACAGCAAGCAGTTCGCTGATGGCTGGCGCAAGGATCAAGTGATCAAACGGTAGCTCTGCGCGGAAGGCCGCAGCAATCTCATCCAACAACGATGAGCGAATAATGCAGCCCGCGCGCCAAATTTCAGCGATCCGCGCCATATCAAGCGCCCAATCAAATTCTTCAGATGCGGACGACAAGATGCGGAAACCCTGCGCGTGACCCAAAATGCGGGCCGCCATCATCGCGTTTTCCATATCTTTTTCTGTTGGCAGTTCGGCAGGTATCGCGCCTTTTTCCAACAATGGATCGGCTGCAACACGCATATCTTTTTCCGAAGACCATCCACGCGCCCCAACAGCAGCTTCAATCGTGCTAGCGGACTGCCCCAGCTTCAACGCCTCAACCAAAGTCCAACGGCCCGTGCCTTTTTGACCCGCTTTATCAAGGATCACATCAACCATTGGCTGACCTGTCTTGCTGTCAACAGATTGCAACGCCGCGCCTGAAATCTCAATCAGATATGAGCTAAGTGGGCCTGTTGCCCAGCGCTCGAACATTTGACCAATTTTTGCTGGCTCTTGGCCACCTTGATCGCGCAACAAGCCATAGATTTCAGAAATCATCTGCATGTCAGCGTATTCGATGCCGTTGTGCACGGTCTTTACGAAGTGCCCAGCGCCGTCAGGTCCTAGGTGGTCCACGCATGGCTCACCCTCAAACTTGGCAGCAATAGCTTCGGCCATCGGCTTAAGTTGTGTCCATGAATGCGCTGTGCCGCCAACCATCATAGATGGACCATGACGTGCACCGTCTTCACCACCAGAAACGCCCATACCGACAAAATGAAGGCCAGTGCCATCCAGCTCAGCAGAACGACGGCGTGTTTCGTTGAAATCAGCATTGCCGCCGTCGATGATGGTATCACCCTCGCTCAGCAGTGGTTTGATTGTCTCGATCATTGCATCCATCGGTTTGCCCGATGGGATCATGAATAGAATTGTACGGGGTGCTTTGATCGCTTGAACAAAGTCAGCAAGATCAGCGTGACCTGACATCTTGTCCGCAAACTCAGGCGCTTCTTTTAAGAAATCATCAATCCAGCCAGCTTCGCGATTGGTAACAGCTACAGAAAACCCTTTGTCCGCAAAGTTCAGTGCCAGCGCACTGCCCATGGTGCCAAGTCCGTAAACGCCGATGTCTGCTACTGCATTTTCGTGTACCATGTGCCGTCCTTATTGATGTGTTGGTGCCAAATGGCATTTTGAAACTGTCTGCGCAAGTGACGGGCAATCGGTTGCAACCCACAGATGTCAAAAATGCACTTAGGTTTTAGACCTCATTTGACGGCGATCTTTCATAGCTTCATGCGCTTCTGGCGTACCGTTGTGGAATGTCCCGAACCACTTGTCCCATGGCATTTCGAGATTGCCGTAATTCACCTCAAAGTACCGATGGTGCATCTGGTGATGAAACGTGCCCAGCGCAAGGGTTTTGCGATCCTTGACCAACAACGCTTCATACCCCGTGTGAGAGGTTGCAGCGGTCAAAGACTGATGCTGCATATGAAACAGGATATGTAAGGGATGTGCCGGAATGATGAAGTGGACCAAGATCGAACTGAAGAATGCGATATGCTCAATCGGATGCATCGACAGACCAGACCATGGGCCAACATTCACGTTCTTATGATGCAGCGCATGGGCCAGCCGGTACAACGGCCCCCAATGAAGGGCGCGATGTATCCAATAAAAATGCAGCGAGATAATAACAGGCGTTAGCA
Organism: Paracoccaceae bacterium; assembly: GCA_023955215.1. Lineage (GTDB taxonomy): Bacteria > Pseudomonadota > Alphaproteobacteria > Rhodobacterales > Rhodobacteraceae > Ascidiaceihabitans. The sequence goes on along the minus strand of JAGSGK010000043.1, from coordinate 787 downwards.
AGAACAGCGCACAGAACCAAATTGGATTTTGCGCCCAAGACAGGTGGGGCGCAAAGCCATTGGCCATCGCATAAAACATTAGTACCTCATAGGCAGTCCAAAACCCAACACCGCTGGACAACGTCCAGAACATATTGTCTTTGACTTGGCCGCCAAAATTGAACTGCTTGCCTTTGATCGCCAAATCTCGCGGATCAAACTTTAGGCGATTGCCCTGACCTTTGCGCATGAAGAAAAACCAATGCAAGCTTCCCGCGACAAGGAACATCAGAACCAGATTGCGCACCCAAATCTGGGCAATCCACCCAATGGACAGCGTTTTCATCTGTTCCATCGCTGGCTGTGTAAAGGTCCAGACAAGCAGACAAATCGCCAGAACAATAAGGTTTTCCGCGATGCGCAGCCAACGTGCTTTTAGCCACTGCCACATCTCAACCGGCCTTGGTGGCCAACTGAAGAAAGGCGAGACTTTGATCGGCACATTCGGAACATGGTCCCAACCGGGCAAGGATGGGCGATTTTCAGGTGCGGTCATAAAATAGATCGAGTCCTTCGGCTGTTTCACCAAAGTCTCCCGATTTTAGCGCCCTAAGCAATAGCGCATAATCGCTTTTTGAGCATGGAGCCGGTTTTCAGCTTCGTCAAAAATAACCGAATTAGGACCATCCATAACTTCGCTGGTCACTTCTTCTTCGCGGTGCGCGGGCAAACAGTGCATGAACAATGCGTTGTCATTTGCTCTGCTCATCAGTTCTTGGTTCACTTGATAGGGGCGCAATTGGTTGTG